>CAYUUN010000014.1:0-45025 GCA_964447895.1 uncultured Bacteroides sp.
GCGCTACGCTTACCCCACGGCTATAGCTCGGAACGCGCTCTCCGGCGCGTTCTTTTTCAGCTGGCTGAATAGTTACGACGGCTTCCGCTGTGTTTGTAAATGTTAAATTATTTCCTTTTCGGCGATTTTTCCTTATATTTGTGCATTGCAAATCTAAAAACCGTCATTATGCCTAAAATTATAGGAGCTGTCACCGTCGATGCCATGCGCTGCAAGGGATGCGAGCTGTGTGTGGTGGCTTGTCCCACCGACACCCTGGCCCTGAAAGCCGACGACGTGAACGACCGTGGCTATCACTATGCCTTCGTGGCCCGTCCGGATGCCTGCATCGGATGCGCGAGCTGCGCGGCCGTGTGCCCCGATGCCTGCATCGAGGTGTATCGGGTAGTAGAAAAATAGGCTTTCACCATTAGCCGCTACATAAAATATATGGAAGAAGTAAAACTGATGAAAGGCAACGAGGCCATCGCCCACGCTGCCATTCGCTACGGTGCCGACGGCTACTTCGGCTACCCCATCACCCCGCAGAGCGAGGTGCTTGAAACACTCGAGGCCGAGATGCCCTGGGACACCACCGGAATGGTGGTGCTGCAGGCCGAGAGCGAAGTGGCCGCCATCAATATGATATACGGCGGAGCGGCTGCCGGAAAAGCCGTGATGACGTCGTCGTCCAGCCCCGGCGTGAGCCTCAAGCAGGAAGGCATAAGCTATATCGCAGCCGCCGAGCTGCCGGCCCTCATCGTCAACGTGATGCGCGGTGGCCCCGGCCTGGGCACCATCCAGCCCTCGCAGGCCGACTATTTCCAGGCCACCAAGGGCGGCGGCCACGGCGACTACCACCTGATAGTGCTCGCGCCCGCCACCGTGCAGGAGATGGCCGATTTCGTGGGCCTGGGCTTCGACCTGGCCTTCAAATACCGCACCCCGGCCATGATTCTGGCCGACGGCATCGTGGGACAGATGATGGAAAAAGTGGTGCTCCCGCCGGCTCGCCCGCGCCGCACGCAGCAGCAGATAGAGGAACAGTGCCCCTGGGCCGCCACAGGCCGCCACGGCCGGCCCCACCGCAACGTGGTGACCAGTCTGGAGCTCGACCCGGCGCTGATGGAGCAGAACAACGAGCGCTTCCAGCGCACCTACGCCGCCATCGAGCAGGCCGAAGTGAGATTTGCCGAACACTTCACCGTCGATGCCGAATATCTCATCGTGGCCTTCGGCTCGGTGGCACGCATCTGCCTCAAGGCCATCGAGGAAGCCCGCGCCGCCGGCGTGAAGGTGGGGCTGCTGCGCCCCATCACCCTCTGGCCCTTCCCCAAGGCCGAGATCGAGCGCCTGAGCAAGCAAGTGAAAGGCATCCTCACGGTCGAGCTCAACGCCGGCCAGATGATAGAAGACGTGCGCCTGGCCTCGCAGTGCCGCGTGCCCGTGGCCCACTTCGGCCGCATGGGCGGCATCGTGCCCAACCCCGGCGAAGTGCTCGACGCATTGTACAAACATTTTCCCGAAGCCAAGCAATAAGCCATGAAGCCTGAAGAAATAATCGACCCCGCCAACCGCGTCTATGCGCGTCCGCGGCTGCTCACGGAAGTAAACACCCACTATTGCCCCGGCTGCAGCCACGGCGTGGTGCACCGCATCGTGGCCGAGCTGCTCGACGAGATGGGCCTTGAAAACCGCGCTGTGGGCATCGCCCCCGTGGGTTGCGCAGTGTTTGCCTACAACTATATCGACGTAGACTGGGTGGAAGCCGCCCACGGCCGCGCTCCCGCCGTGGCCACGGCCATCAGCCGCCTGTGGCCCGAAAACCTGGTGTTCACCTATCAGGGCGACGGCGACCTGGCCGCCATCGGCACCGCCGAGACCATCCACGCCGCCAACCGTGGCGAAAACATAGCCATCATCTTCATCAACAACGCCATCTACGGCATGACGGGCGGCCAGATGGCCCCCACCACCCTCATAGGCCAGCGCACGGCCACCACACCCTACGGCCGCCGCGTGGACCTGAACGGCCACCCGCTCAACATCACCGACCTGCTCGCACAGCTGCCCGGCACCTGCTACGTCACCCGCCAGAGCGTGCACACGGCTCCCGCCGTGCGCAAGGCCAAGAACGCCATCAAGAAAGCCTTCGAGAACGCGCTGGCCAAGAAAGGCACATCGGTGGTGGAAATCGTGAGCACATGCAACAGCGGATGGAAAATGACCCCTGCCCAGGCCAACGAATGGATGGCCACCCACATGACCGAGCACTACCCCCTGGGCGACCTCAAAAACGAATAAGATGAAAGAAGAAATTATTATAGCAGGATTCGGCGGACAGGGCGTGCTGTCCATGGGTAAAATCCTGGCCTACGCGGGCCTGATGAACGACCTGGAGGTGACCTGGATGCCCTCCTACGGCCCCGAGCAGCGCGGCGGCACAGCCAACGTGACGGTGATTCTCAGCGACAGCCCCATATCGTCGCCCGTGCTCGACACCTACGACACCGCCGTGATTCTCAACCAGCAGAGCCTCGACAAGTTTGAATCGAAAGTGAAACCCGGTGGCACCCTGCTCTACGACCCCTCGGGCATACACCACAAGCCCACGCGCACCGACATCAACGTGGTGGAGGTGCCCGCCATGGACGCCATGCTGGAGATGAACAACTCCAAGACCTACAACATGATACTCCTGGGCGCGCTGCTGGCCCGGCGCCCTGTGGTGCCCCTCGACGCCGTGCTACGCGGCCTCAAGAAGACTCTGCCGGAGCGTCACCACCACCTGCTGCCGCTCAACGAGCAGGCCCTTCGCAAGGGCATGAGCCTCGTGTGACGAGCCCCGCTCCCCCATCGTGGCGGGCCGCCCCGGAAAATCCCGGGCGGCCCGCTGCATTTTTTTTGCAAGTGCATGAGTTATTTGGATAAATTTCATTAAATTTGCCATAAATAACTCATGCGTATGAACAACCTCGTTTTGCGCGCCATCTCGGGCGCCGTATATGTAGCCGTTATCGTGCTGGCCATTCTGGGCGGCCCCCTGTGGACGGGCCTACTCATGATGCTCTTCGCGATAGCCGGCTATGTCGAATTCCATCGCCTCTCCGACTGCCGCGGGCCCCGTTTCATGTATTTATTCACGCTGGTGTGCACTGCAATATTTGCCCTGAGCGGATTTCTTGCGATTCACACGTTCTTCGACGTGTGCGTTCTCTTTTCAATATTTCTCTTTCCCGTATTGAGATTCTGCATCGCGCTTTTCGACCGTAGCGACACAGCCCTGCGCGACACGGCATGGGATTGCCTGGGTTTCCTGTACCTGGGCGCATCGCTGTGCTCTCTCGGCATAGCCTTCGACATGTCGGAGAGCTGGCAGTTCATCCTCCTGTTCTTCGTGCTCATCTGGCTCAACGACACCGGCGCCTATCTCACGGGCAGCCGCTTCGGCCGCACCCGCCTGTGCGAGCGCCTTTCGCCCAAGAAGTCGTGGGAAGGTTTCTGGGGTGGCATGATTTTCTGCATGGTGGCAGGCGCCATTGCCGGCCACTTCGTGGTAGGACCCATAAAAAACATCTTCGGGGGCGCTTTCCTGGGCATGGTGGTGAGCATCGCCGCCACGCTGGGCGACCTCTTCGAGTCGGCTCTCAAGCGTCATGCGGGCGTTAAAGATTCCGGCAATCTCATTCCCGGGCACGGCGGCATACTGGATCGCATAGATTCTCTGCTTTTTGTTGCCCCCCTGTCCTTACTTTTTACTCTCTTCGAGCGTTTATTCTAAAACTATTTAAAATCCTCATAACTCGAAATTATGGAAAACCAAGCAGAACTTCTGAAAGAAGTAAAAGCCAAGGCAGCCCTTTGGCTTTCTGAAGACTACGACGCCGAGACCCGCGCCGCCGTCAAGGCCATGCTCGATGCCGACGACCCCACGGAGCTCATCGAGTCGTTCTACAAAGACCTCGAATTCGGCACCGGCGGCCTCCGCGGCATCATGGGCGCCGGCTCGAACCGCATGAACATCTACACCGTGGGCGCAGCCACCCAGGGCCTCGCCAACTACCTCAAGGAGGCGTTCGCCGACCTGCCCGAGATTTCGGTGGTAGTGGGCCACGACGTGCGCAACAACTCCCGCAAGTTTGCCGAGCTGGTGGCCAACGTATTCTCGGCCAACGGCATCAAGGTGTACCTCTTCGAGGACTTCCGCCCCACCCCCGAGCTCTCCTTCGCTATCCGTCATCTCGGTTGCCAGAGCGGCGTGAACATCACCGCCAGCCACAACCCCAAGGAATACAACGGCTACAAGGCCTACTGGAGCGACGGCGCCCAGATCATCGCCCCCCACGATGTCAACATCATCGCCAACGTCGAGGCCATCAAGAGCGTCAAGGACATCAAGTTCCACGGCGACCCCTCCAAGATTCAGATCATCGGCAAGGACATCGACGACGCTTTCCTCACCGCCATCAAGGGCCTCTCGCTCGACCCCGAGGTGATCAAGCGCCACCACGACCTCAAGATTGTCTACACCCCCATCCACGGCACCGGCGTGAAGATGATTCCCGAGTCGCTCAAAAACTACGGCTTCACCAACATCATCCACGTGCCTGAGCAGGATGTGCCCAGCGGCGACTTCCCCACTGTCGACTCCCCCAACCCCGAGAACCCCTCGGCCATGGCCATGGCCATCGAGAAGGCCAAGGAAGTGGACGCCGACCTCATCGTGGCCTCCGACCCCGATGCCGACCGTATCGGTGCCGTCGTGCGCGACAAGAACGGCAACTATCAGCTCATCAACGGCAACCAGATAGTCATGATTCTGCTCAACTATCTGATGGTGCGCAACCGCGAGATGGGTCGCCTCACCGGCAACGAATACATCGTAAAGACCATCGTCACCACCGAGACCATCAAGGCCATTGCAGAGAACAACAACATACGCATGTTCGACTGCTACACCGGCTTCAAGTGGATCGCTTCCGTCATCCGCGACATGGAAGGCACGGGCCGCTATCTCGGCGGCGGCGAGGAAAGCTACGGCTTCCTGGCCGAGGACTTCGCCCGCGACAAAGACTCCGTGAGCGCCATCTCCCTGATGGCCGAAATCTGCGCATGGGCCAAGGACCGCGGCATGGACTTCGGCGAAATGCTCCAGGACATCTACGTGCAGAACGGCTACAGCCACGAAGTGGGCATCTCCGTTGTGCGCCCGGGCAAGACCGGCGCCGAGGAAATACAGGCCATGATGAAGGCTTTCCGCGCCAATCCTCCCAAGCAGCTGGGCGGCAGTCCCCTCATCGTGATCAAGGACTATGCCGACCTCAACGTAAAGAACCTCAAAGACGGCACCGTGGGCAAGCTCGACTTCCCCACCACCAGCAACGTGCTGCAGTTCTTCACCGAAGACGGCTCGAAGGTGAGCGTTCGCCCCAGCGGCACCGAGCCTAAGATTAAGTTCTACATCGAAGTGCACAGCCACATCGATTCTCGCGACGAATTTGAGGCAGCCGAAACAGCCGCCAAGGCCAAGATCGAAGCCATCAAGGCCGACCTGGGCATCTGATTCCGTCACCTATCAGCATAAAAAAAGAGGCCTCCGGGCCTCTTTTTTTATGCTCAATCAATCGGTTCTACCAGCCGCTCGCCGCCCGGCAGGCTCAGCAGCCGCGCTTTCAGGCGCCGCTTCCTGTCGTAGACGATGCTCACCTTGTCGATACCCAGCAGCAACGCCACCGCTCCGGCCGAAAAGCCCAGCGCTGTGTAGACATACAGCTTGTAGTCCACATCCTTGATGCCGGGATAGGCGGCCTTCAACCCGTCGAGCGCGCCGGCATAATGCTCGTTCACCATCGTTTCGAGGCGAGCAAATTCGCCCTTGTCCGACGCCAGCGTGGCAATCAATTCCGTCATTTTATTCGAGATAGCCTTGCGGGCCAGCCGGTCGTCCGGACTTCCCCACGCTATGAGACACACCTCGTCGAGCACCTTATAACGCTCCCTCAACAGCCTGCGCACCGCCTCGCGCGCCGTGTTGCGTTCGCTCTCCCTCAAAGAGCAGGCATCCTGCAATTCACTCACAGCCCGCACATTGGCCTCAATAGCCTCGTTCTTCCGGCGCCTGTAGCGGCCGAAAAGAAGCACCAAGGCCAGGGCCACCGACACCACCGTGAGCGCCACGAGCCACAGAGTCATCCTCATGTAGAGCAACTCCCTGTCGCGCAGCCGGCGGTTTGCCTCATAATAATCAGCAATAGTACCAATAAGGTTTCTACTCTCAATATCCGAATAATACTCGCGCCTGAAGGCATTCGCCCGCTCCATCGCATTGATGGCATCATCGTAGCGGCCAAGGCGCTTGTATAGCTCGGTCTTGAATTTTTGGACTGCCGGAAAATCCCCTTGCAATCCGCTATCTATCGCCAGCGCCTCGGCCATGCGACCTTCGGCCAGCAAAATCAGGCCCAGATATGCCCGGTCCGCAGAAAAATCTTTATTTGCAGCTATAATGCTCCTGTATATTTCTGCCGCATCGCCGGGGTTTCCATTCTTATAATACGAATACGCGAGCCATCTTCGTGCCGCCAGGCGCGTAACCTCCGGCACGCTGTCGCTGCTCAGCACGCGCATCACAATCTCTCGGCCCTCGCCTTCGTCAACCAACGATGCCAAACGCATACGCATCTCCGTTAGCGCCGCGCTATCTCCCGATTCTTCAAATCTCGCTGCCGCCTCGCGGGAAAGAGCGAGCGCCGTTTCATAAGCGCCGCAATCCTCATACATCTGCGAAAGCATCATGGCCGCCCTTGCTCTCCTGCGCGCATCTTTTTCTTTCCCGGCCAGCTCGTACAAATCCATCAATGCCGGCAGTGCTACCGATACATTTCCGCTGTCCAAAGCCTGGTGCGCGGCCTCGCATCTCTCATCCCACGCCGAATTGTCAGCCGACGAATGACCGCATGAAGAGAGTAGAATAAAACCAAAAATTCCGAGAATGAAGTGAATCTTTTGCATACGCTGTATTTTGATACAAAATTACACAAAATAATCCGGCAAAACCAAAATAAAGCCTCTTTAATACCACTTGATTATCAGCCAAATATACATTTTGCCGAATTTGCCCGTTTCGGCAACTTTATATCTCGCTGATATTAAGCACATTACAACTATGGCTTGCCGGATAAAAATTGCGATTTTGCTTGAATTTACATTATTCCAATCATAATTTTGCAGTGTCGACAGCAGACCATCCTGCCCAAAGGCGCAAAGCCGAAATGCGTAAACGTAGGCACAGCTAAAATTGTATAAGATGAAAAAAATTCTTCTTTTCGCTCTTGCTCTTGGCTTGGCTGTCTGTGCTTCCGAGGCCAGAGAAATTAAGACTTTTCGGGGTACAAGAGCCGTACAAAGTGATGTAAATCCTTGTGCTGGAGCAACCACTCGTGTTTGTGGCACTATCGTCATCGAAGATGGTAAAAATGATTCTGGCGACGAGGTAAAAGTGACAATCAAGCGCTATGGTGCAGACGGCACTGTTACCAGCGTAGAAAGCTTCACTTCAACAGACTATCTGTCTCCCTCCGAAGAAAAAGCCAAAATTTTGGAAAACTTCTACGACTGTCCCCCCAACGCCACCATCACCATTGAATAGCAAAACCATGCGCACAAAACTCATAATAATGAGTGTGCTGCTGGCACTCGCATGCAGGGCAGAGGATTGCCCTGTGTGCGAGCTTGCCAACGGTCAGCTCATTCTACGGCAAATTCCGGGTACTGAAGAAATCGTTAAAAGTTATTTCGAAGATTACCATGAAATAGATACCATGTACGTTATTATAGACTCCATTGGATGCTGCCCTCGATGCGAATCTGCACTAATGCCAGTCATTAAACGTATAAAGTCTTTGCGACCAAATTCTCCGGTAGCTCTAATTGCAGGATATTTCAACAAAGATGCAGCCCGAAAATATCTACAGGAGGCAGAAATAAAAGCGGATATAGAAATATACGACACTGTCGCTGGCTACAATCGCTTCCTTAACTCCAATTTTGGAGTAATACATATACCCTATCTATTGAAAATTGTACCATTAACAGGCGAAGTATTATTATCAATTACTGCCGACACTAACAGCCGTCGCGTTATATCCGGTTTCCTCGACGACAATATTGAGCTGGAACCTGAGTTATTTGCAAAAAGCTCTATAAAGCCTTTATTATATTCAGCGCCAGATGATTATATCTATACTACTGAAATAATATCCTACCGTAAACCAGATAGTATAAATTTTTCAGGGCCCTATATGCAACCGGATTTCGACGGTAATCTTATCGCTTTTAATGACAAACTTAACTATAGCGTGATACTCGGCAAACTATCGGAAGAAGACCACGCTATTAACTTCTGCGCTGAAATCAAGGCCGACAGCACGGAGCGCTACAGATTCGTTAAGCTGTCCGACAAATACACCCGCGAATATTACGATGGTGGCTCTTTGCGCTTCATGCCTCTATCTCCACGCTTCATGCCCGATGGCAGGCTCGGAATCTCCTACTCCCTGCCGTTGCTTTGGGAAGAGAATGATTCTACCATCGTGTACGAGAATCAGCCTTGCGTGCTATTCGTTGACACTGTTAACTACGCGCACAACCTAATACCTCTTGAAGGTGGAGAAGCGCACGGATTGTTCTTCGGGCATTACAGAATATATCCCTACGGAGATAACATCGCCATCACGAGCCAGCCACGCAGCTGGCCCCTGCTTACGAAAGATGAATTTGAGAATGGCGGGAGCAACGATCCATTTACTGAAGCATACTACGGCGACAAGAAAGTGCAGGCAATAATGTCGGCCAGGACGGGTCAATTCCTCTTCGATACATGTCCGCTGCCCGAAATATCGCGAGCGTCTAAGACAGGCCATTCCTTCCCGAAAGCGCTCAGCGACACACGCAACGGCACAATAGCTTATGCCGATGGCTATTCGGGAAAAATTAACGTTGACACATCGGGGCACACTTCGGAATTCGATATTTTCAATATCGACCTTAATTCGTTGCCCCAGCCGGACAGCACTAAATTCTACAGTTACGACTTATCAGCTGAGTACGAGCCCTATTTCTGCCGCCACATTGAGGATATGAAGCTGGGTAGCGGACAGCTCACATGTCTGGTTCGCTACGGACGACTCGGAAATATAGATGCGCCGGAGGCGTACACCGTCGTTATTCTCGACTTAGCGGACGGCTCGTTCGAGGAAAAAACTTTGAATCCAGGTCGCGAGGCCGCGGTATCGTCGTATGGCCTGAGACGCACCGCCGAGGGCAGCATACAGCCCTTCCGGCTTGCTGCACAAGGCAACGACTGGTGGGTGGAGCTGTTCCCGGCTACCACTCGACAGTGAAGGCACAGGCCTCGAGGCGCGCGCGCAGCGGCGGCTTGTGCTTGGCCAGGCGGATGCGGCCGGCAGTGATTCCGGGCATTTCGTCAAGGATGGCATCGCGCAGCCGCCCCACAGCGTGCTCGAGCAGCCGCGAGGGCTCCTGCATCACGCGGCGGGCGATATCGACCACTGCAGCATAGTTCACCGACGTTTCCAATGCATCGGAGGCCATGGCCTCCGATGCATCGTATTCCAGCCGGATGTCGAGAACGAAATCATTGCCCACGACGCGCTCAACCGGCGCTACGCCGTGGCGTGCGCGCAGCTGCAGTCCTTCAATTTCTATATAGGTGCGCATCAGCGGCGTGCTTTGCGGGGCTGGCGGCCACCCTTGGTCTTGGGCTGGGGCTTGTTGCGTGAGAGCGACTTGCGCTCGGGAGCGCCCACGCGGTTACCCTCGTCGTCGACCACCACGAAGTCGAGCTGCTTTTTCTGGATGTCGCAGCGCGCCACCTGCACCCTCACGGCGTCGCCTAAGCGATAGCGGTGGCCATGCCTGCGGCCTATGAGGCAGAAGTTCTTCTCGTCGAAGTCATAGAAGTCGTCGGCCAGGTCGCGCACGGGCACCAGACCCTCGCACTTGTTGTCGTCGAGCTCCACGTAGAGGCCCCACTCCGTCACGCCGGAAATGACGCCCGAATAAATCTCGCCCATGTGGTCGTTCATGTACTCCACCTGCTTGTACTTGATGGACGAGCGCTCGGCGTTGGCAGCCAACTGCTCCATGTCGCTCGAGTGCTTGCACTCCTCCTCGAGTTTGTCGATGGCTGCGGAGCGGCCGCCGTCGAGATAGCGCGCCAGCAGGCGGTGCACCATCATGTCGGGGTAGCGGCGGATGGGCGAGGTGAAATGCGTGTAGTAGTCAAATCCCAGTCCGTAGTGGCCTATATTGGTGGTGGTGTATATGGCCTTGGCCATGGAGCGGATGGCCAGCGTTGAGAGGAAATTCTCCTCGCCTTTGCCCTGCACGTCGGCCAGCATGCGGTTTATGCTCTTGTTGATGTCGGCGGCCGTTCCCTCGGTCTTCACCTTGTAGCCGAAGGTGCGGGCCAGCTTGGCGAAGTCGTTGAGGCGGTCGGGGTCGGGGGTGTCGTGCACGCGATACACGAATGCCTTGGGCTTGCGCTTGGCGCCCGGGTCGCCTATCGTGGTGGCCACCGTCTTGTTGGCCAGCAGCATGAATTCCTCGATGAGCTTGTTGGCATCTTTCGACTCCTTGAAGTACACGCTCACGGGGTGACCTTTCTCGTCTATCTCAAAGCGCACCTCGGCACGGTCGAATTCCACCGAGCCGGTGGCGTAGCGCTCCTTGCGCAGAATCTTGGCCAGGCGGTCGAGGGTGAGGATTTCGGCAGCATAGTCGCCGCGGCCGGTCTCTATCACCTCCTGGGCTTCCTCGTAGGTGAAACGGCGCTGGCTGCGTATCACGGTGCGCACGATGCGCGAGTTGAGCACGCGGCCGCGGTCGTCCATCTCGAAGAGCACGGAAAAGGCGAGCTTTTCTTCGTCGGGGCGCAGCGAGCAGATGCCGTTGCACAGGCGCTCGGGCAGCATCGGCACCACGCGGTCCACGAGGTAGACGCTTGTGGCGCGGTCGCGCGCCTCGCGGTCGATGATGCTGTCGGGCTTCACGTAGTGCGTCACGTCGGCGATGTGCACGCCCACCTCATAGTTGCCGTTGGGCAGCTTGCGCAGGCTCAGGGCGTCGTCGAAGTCCTTGGCATCGCGGGGGTCGATGGTGAACGTGGGCACTCCGCGCATGTCCACGCGGCGCGCCACCTCGTCGGGCGTGATGTCTGCATCGATCTTGTCGGCCGCCTTCTCCACGGCCGAGGGATATACGTAGGGCAGGCCGTATTCGGCCAGGATGGCATGAATCTCGGTGTTGTTCTCGCCGGTGGGTCCCAGCACGTCCACCACCTCGCCGCGCGGGCTCTGGGCGTTGTCGGGCCAGTCGGTGATACGTACCACGGCTTTGTCGCCGGTGCGGCCGCCGCGCAGCTTGGCGCGGGGTATCACGATGTCGGTGGCCAGGAACTTGGAGTCGGTCACGAGCGTGCCCACATGCTTGTCCACGCGCAGTGTGCCGATGAATGTCTGGGGCTTGCGCTCCACTATCTCGGTGACGCACGCTTCGGGCTCGCGGCCGCGCACGCGGGCAGCCACGCTCACGACCACGCGGTCGCCGTTCAGGGCGTGCATGGAATTGCGCTCGGCCACGAAAATTTCCTCGCCGTCTTCATCGGTCACCACACTGTTCTTGCCATTGCTGCGGCGCACGAATGTGCCCGTGGTCTCCACCGACCGTTGCACGGGCTTGAAGCGCCCGGGCGACACCTCGAGGAGCACGCCGTCGAAGGCCAGCTCGGCCAGGTAAAGCGCGATGGCGCGGTGGTGGGCCGGCGACGTCTCGCCTATGGCAGCCGCCACCTGTTTATAATTGAAAGTGGCAGCCGTAGCTGTTGCTATATACTTATCTATAAGTTCGCGCAGGCCGCTCTCATGTTTCTTTTTTGCTGTGCGTGTCATTGTCAAATAGTTGAATTATGTAGATATAACAATTGAAGTGGTCATAGCGTTCGTGCCCGTTAAAAAAAGGTGCGCCTCCCCGGGGAGGCGCACCTTTCTGGGGTTTAAGCGTCGATGTTGGCGTAATTGGCGTTGGCCTCGATGAAGTCGCGTCGGGGCCCCACGTCTTCGCCCATGAGCATCGAGAAGATGCGGTCGGCCTCGGCGGCGTCGCTTATCTGCACCTGCTTGAGCATGCGGTGCTCGGGGCTCATGGTGGTGTCGCGCAGCTCCTGGGCGCTCATCTCGCCGAGACCCTTGTAGCGCTGCACCGTGGTGCGGTCGCCGTTGCGCATGATGAACTGCTGCACCTGCTGGTCGGTCCAGCAATATTCTTCCACCTTGCCGCGCTTGCACTTGTAGAGCGGGGGTGTGGCCAGATACAGGTAGCCTTGCTCGATCACAGGGCGCATGCGGCGGAAGAAGAACGTCATGAGCAGCGTGGCGATGTGGCTGCCGTCCACATCGGCATCGGTCATGATGATGATCTTGTGATAGGCCAGCTTGGCCAGATTTGCCTCCTTGGGGTCTTCTTCGGTGCCGATGGTCACGCGCAGGGCCTTGAACAGGTTGGTGATTTCCTCGTTGTCGAAAATGCGGTGCTCCATAGCCTTCTCCACGTTCAGGATCTTGCCTCGCAGGGGCAGGATGGCCTGGAAGGAGCGGTCGCGGCCCTGCTTGGCCGTACCGCCTGCCGAGTCACCCTCGACCAGGAAGAGCTCGCAGTCTTCGGCCGTGCGGCTGCTGCAGTCGGCGAGTTTGCCGGGCAGGCCGCCGCCGCTCAGGGGCGACTTGCGCAGCACGTTCTTGCGGGCGTTGATGGCGGCGTGGCGAGCCTGGGCTGCGAGCACCACCTTTTCCACGATGGTCTTGGCCTCGCGGGGGTTCTCCTCCAGGTAGGTGCTGAGAGCGTCGCTCACGGCCACCTGCACGGCGCCTATCACCTCGCTGTTGCCCAGCTTGGTCTTCGTCTGGCCCTCAAACTGGGGCTCCATCACCTTCACCGACACCACGGCCGTGAGACCCTCGCGGAAGTCGTCGCTGGCTATTTCCACCTTGGCGTTCTTCAGCAGGTTGTTGTCCTCGGCATATTTCTTGAGGGTGGAGGTGAGGCCGCGGCGGAAACCGGTGAGGTGCGTGCCGCCCTCGATGGTGTTGATGTTGTTGACGTAGGAATACACATTCTCGTTGAACGTGGTGTTGTACGTCATGGCCACCTCCACCGGAATGCCCTGGCGCTCGGTCGAGAGATGAATCACATCGTTGATGAGCGACTCCTTGTTGGAATCGATGTACTGCACGAACTCCTGCAGGCCCGTTTCGCTGTAGAAGGTCTCGCTGCGGGGATTGCCGTCGGCGTCCAGCTCGCGCATGTCGGTGAGGCGCAGGGTGATTCCGGCGTTCAGATAGGCCAGGTCGCGCAGGCGCTTGGCCAGCGTGGCGTAGTCGTATTCCGTGACGGTGAAGATCGACGCATCGGGCTTGAACGTGATGCACGTGCCCGTGTGGTCGCTCTCGCCCACGATCATGAGCTCCGTGGTGGGCTTGCCGCAGCTGTATTCCTGCACATAGGTCTTGCCGTTGCGGTGCACCTCGGCGCGCAGATAGGTGGAGAGCGCGTTCACGCAGCTCACGCCCACGCCGTGCAGGCCGCCGGACACCTTGTAGGAACCCTTGTCGAACTTACCGCCGGCATGAAGCACCGTGAGCACCACCTCGAGGGCGCTCTTGTGCTCCTTCTCGTGCATGTCTACGGGAATACCGCGGCCGTCGTCGATCACGGTTATGGAATTGTCTTCATTGATCGTAACATCGATTTTGGATGCATAGCCTGCGAGAGCCTCGTCTATGGAGTTGTCCACGACCTCATACACCAGGTGGTGCAGACCTTTGGCGGAAATATCGCCGATATACATAGCCGGGCGCTTGCGAACGGCCTCAAGGCCCTCGAGCACCTGAATATTACTGGCGCTATATTCCTCTTTTTCTTCTGCCATATTTTGAAAATAAGTGTTTCGGATAATTCATTTTTTGCAAGCACAAAATTACGAATTAATCCCCACCCCACCAAATTTTCCGGCGCTTTTTCGCGCGTGCGCGATTAATTTAAGTACATGCGCGCACGCGAAGCCGCCCCGGCGAAAAAAAATTGCGCCACTACCCGCCACGCAGTCAAGGCGTTAAAGCACATGCCGAAAATTTCTGCGATTTTTCTTGCCAAAAAATTTGGTGCATTCAAAAAAAGTGTATAACTTTGCATCGCTTTTGAGAAACACGGGGTGTAGCTCAGTTGGTTAGAGTACGCGTCTGGGGGGCGTGAGGTCGCTAGTTCGAGTCTAGTCACCCCGACAAAATCAAAAGCACAAGCCTGCAGGCCCAACCGCTTGCAGGCTTTCTTTTTACCCCTTGCCCTACATTTTTATCCGCATAAAAATGTAGATATCCTACACTTTTATCCCCATAAAAATGTAGGAATCCCTTGTTTTTATCCCCATAAAAATGTAATTTTGCACTGTTAGACCATTAAATATAGACATGAAGCGCCACATTTACAAAGAGTTACTCAAGTGGAAGAATTCCGCAAGCCGTAAGCCCCTGATGCTATACGGCGCTCGACAGGTGGGAAAAACATATATACTTAAGGAACTTGGCAGTAGAGAGTTTGAAAACACGGTCTATATCAACTGCTACAAAAACCCGATGGTAGAGACACTCTTCGCAGGCGACAAAGACGTGAACCGCCTACTGCTCGGTCTCTCCGCCCTCAGCGGGCAGAATATCTTGCCGGGGAAAACCCTTGTAATACTTGATGAAATTCAGGATATTCCAAACGCCGTAGCGGCTCTGAAATACTTTCAGGAAGACTTTCCCGAAATTGCCGTGGCAGCAGCCGGCTCGCTATTGGGGGTGATGAACATGGAGGGAACGCCATTTCCCACGGGCAAAGTCGATATAATGCACATGTATCCCATGGTGTTTACGGAATTTTTGGATGCTATAGGAGAGGAAAAACTGGTTGAACTACTTACTCCTAATGTTGAAAAAGATGTGGTAAATGCGTTAATTCCACGCTACACCGAACTGCTGAGGCAATATTATTTCGTAGGGGGTATGCCCGAAGCTGTCGCCGAATTTGCCAGGAGCAGACACCTGGAGGAGGTGAGAAAAATACAACTGAACATCCTCGCTGCCTACGATGCGGACATTGCCAAACATGCCGGCAGGGAAACGCAGAAGGCAAGGCTCGTGTTCCAGTCTATCCCGTCGCAGCTGGCAAAAGAAAACAAACGCTTTGTCTTTGGAGCTTTGAAGAAAGGCGCTAGGGCGGCTGAATACGAAAACGCCATACAGTGGCTTGTCGATGCCGCCCTCATATACAAGGTGCCCCGCCTGTCGAAGGTAGATTTACCTCTGACTTTCTATATGGAACATAACAAGTTCAAGCTCTTTCTTCTCGACACAGGACTGCTCGGCGCCCTGGCGCGCGTTCCGGCATCACTTATGCTTATAGGTGATAATGTTTTTTCTGAATACAAGGGCGCATTTACTGAAAACTATGCACTGACGCAAATAATAAGCGCGCCCGACACTGTTGTGGCATATTTTTCTAAGGAAAATTCCACGATGGAGATTGATTTCATCGTGCAGGCGGGTGCTTCCCTGCTACCCGTCGAAGTGAAAGCCGAGGAAAATGTCAAGGCGCGCTCCCTCAGGCAATTCATCACAGTCGATAAGGCGGGGAGCGGACTGCAAGGCGTTCGTTTTTCCATGAAAGGATATGCCAGCCAAGACTGGATGGAAAACATCCCCCTATTCGCTGTCTACCCCTACATCGTCGACCGAGCAACCTGTTTTTCGCGCTGAGGAGCGCTTTCCGGGCGGGGCGGCCGAACAATTGGGCGGCGCGGGGCGTTGCCATAATAAACCATTAAATGTACTGATTATGGCATGCAAGAATAAGAAAAAGGCGCACGAGGCCGACGTATACGCCGGCGTGGACAAGGACATGGCCGACCACGGCAAAACCACCCGCAAGCTCGAAAGAGAAGCCACGGCTACTCTCGACGACAACAGCAGCATGGGACACTTCGACTATCCCGTCGGAGACCCCGCTGTGCCCTCCGACGCTCTTTAACCCATAAAAAGCGCTTGAGATGGCGCCTGTGTGATGTTTTTTATTTACTTTTGCGGTGAAATATTCAAACCAATCGCCAGCAAAAGTAAATAATGAAGCATCTATACCTGTCATTTGCCATCGCAGCCCTGCTATGCGGCTCTTCCGCCAGGGCCGAGGACACATGGAAAAGCCTGGGAACGGGCCAGTTCACTGACGGATGGGTGACGCCCGGCATTTTTGCCCCGGCATCCTACACCGACCCGGCCGCTTACACCTACGAAGTGGAAGTGCTGGAGAGCACCGAGACTCCCGGCCTGTACAAGATTCGCAACCCCTACACCACCGACGACTTTCCTTTCCTCAGCAAAAACGCAGCCACGGAGCCGTGCGACATCGTGATCGACGCCACGGACCCTACATTCGTGCGCATCGCGCCCCAAAATTCCGGTTTTGTGTGCACGTCGCTCACCGTGAACTTCACCGACCCCTTCTATGTGTGCAACGCCGGCTGGTATTTCGAGGCCGAAGGCAATTCCGTAGAGGCTATCAAAAACTACGGCTACGCCTCGACGCTATCCGACGGCGTGATTGAAATCGTGAGTCCACGCTTCGGAAAGAGCGCCCTCGCCTCCGACCAGGGCTACAACTGGCAGGGCGAATACAACGGCCGGCTCGTCCTGCCCGCCGACACGCAGCCCGACACCTGGACGGAGCTGGGTAAATGCACATTCCAGGATGGCTTCATCCTGGCTGGATGGTATCTCACCGACCCGGCCCGGTACAAATGGAAAGTACCCATCGAGGAAAAAGACGGCACTCCCGGCCTCTATCGCCTCATCAACCCCTATCTGGTGGCCGACAATCCCATGCTGTCGGTCAACATCAACACCGGCAACGCCTACATCCTCGTTGACGCCACCGACCCCGACGTCGTTGTCATCACCCCGCAGTTCAGCGGTTTTGCCGGAAGCGTCAATCAGGTCGACCGCAATTTCTACATAGGCAACATGGCCGGCTCGCTCGTGGCCAACGAAAACTGGACCAAGGACGAAATCAAGCAATATCTGCCCGGACGCTGCGACACCATGGCCGGCGGCATCATCACCATCAACAGTCCGCTCTACGGCTTTGACGCCTTCTACGAATTCGGCTATGTGTGGACCGACTACGACGACCAGCCCCTCACCTACCCCGCCAAAATATTCATGCCGGGCGTGGATGCCGGCGTGGCCGACGTGGTGGCCGACACGGATGCCCCCGGGGAGTATTTCAACCTCCAGGGCATGCGCGTGGCCGAGCCGGTTCCGGGCGCCGTCTACATCGTGCGCCGCGGCTCGCACACCGAAAAAGTTTTCATCCGCTAATAAACCATCCGCACATAATAATATGAAAAAATACATTCTTGGCTGCGCGCTCGCTGCAGCAACCCTGGCAGCCCCGGCCGCCGCAAGCGACTTCACCGTGATATCCGAGCACGCCACTCCGAGCGGCAACCGCTACTCGATAGTGAGCGACCGGGCACGCCGTATCTTCAAGCTGCACACCGACCCCCGCCAGCTCGCCCCCGAAGAGGCACCCGTGGCATCCGCACGCGCCAAAGACACCCGCGAAGTCACTTTCTACGAAGGCTTCGAGGACTACCGGGAGTCCTACGGCCTGAACTGGATTCCGCCCATGTGGACCGAAATCAACACCGAAGCAAACACCCCCACCGCCGAGCAGCTGAGCCACAACATCAACAACTCCTGGTACACCTACTACAGCTCCAACATGTATCAGGACTACACCACCGACGGCGACAAGGAAGCCTTCATCCATTATGCCTACGACGGCAGCTACGGCACCACCGACGCCGCCCAGGACGAGTGGCTCGTGACGCCAGAAATACAGCTGTGCAGCAAGGAGATGCTGCACTTCATCCTGCAGGCCGACATCTCGGAAATCTACAATTTCGACTACTTCGACTACGGCACCTACGAATATTCCAAGCGCGAGATTTTCTGCAATTTCCATGTGATGATCACCACCGACGACGGCGAGACCTGGAACTCCATTTTCGACTTCGAGCACGAATACGTGGCGCCGCTCTCCGACTACACCATCATGAAAGGCACCGGCATCTATCTCCGCAACTTCGAGGTCGACCTCAAGGACTACGACAACAAGAAGGTGAAGCTGGCCTTCCGCTACCTCCGCAACCAGGGCTGGGGCGGCAACTCGATGATTCTCGACGCCGTAACCATCGACCACCCCGAAAACGCAGGTATCACCGACGTCGAGGCCGACACGGACGGCATGCCGGCCGTGTACTTCAACCTGCAAGGCATGCGCGTGGACAACCCGCTGCCCGGCGCCGTCTACATCCGCCGCGACGCCGCAGGCAGCCGTAAAATCTTCGTGCGCTGACGATGAACCCTGTCGACACACTGAGCCGTGCCCGCATCTTGCTGGGCACGGCGTCTATGGACAGGCTGCGCGAGGCGCGGGTGATCGTGTTCGGCGTGGGCGGCGTAGGGTCGTGGTGTGTCGAGAGCCTCGTGCGCTCCGGGCTGCGCCACATCACCATCGTCGACGACGACCGCGTGTGCCCGTCAAACGTCAACCGTCAGCTCATGGCCACCACCGCCACCATCGGACAGGTGAAGGTCGAAGCCATGCGCAACCACCTGCTCACCGTCAACCCTGATGCCATAATCGACGCCCGTCACGAGCGCTTTACGGCCGGAACAGCCGCGGGCTTCGACCTCGACAGCTACGACTACGTGGTGGACGCCATCGACTCCGTGGCCGACAAGGCCCTGCTGATAGAGCTGGCCACCCGTTCGCGCGCCAAACTCTTTTCGTCCATGGGCGCCGCGCGCAAGCTCGACCCCACACGCGTGCAGGTGGCCGAGTTTTTCAAGGTGTCGGGCTGCCCGCTCGCACGCGCGCTGCGTCAGCGATTCAAGAAGAGCGGCCGGAGGCCGGCACGGAAATTCAAATGTGTGTACAGCGACGAGCTCGTGCCCAACCTGGGCGAAGACCCGGACGCCAAACGCGCCAACGGCTCGCTCATGCACATCACGGCCATATTCGGCCTCACCCTCGCGGGCCTCATCATCGAAGACCTCACGAAAAAAGCTCAATAGCAACAAACCGTCGGGGTCCGCTATAAAAAGACGCGCCGCTCTTTCAACAGATAGGCGCGTCGTTCTCTACCATTTATGATGTAGGGCAGCGCCCTATCGGGGTCCTCTGCGCGAGTTCTCCTTAAAGACAGTCCGCGGAATAGCGGCACAAGCCATTCTTCCGGTGCATAGGAGCAACAATGTAACAATTACTATTATCAAACGCGTAATCCTGTAGGGACTTTATCGTTGTCTATTTTTTGTCTTATGCACCGGAAATACGGCATGAGCCGGAACGGCTACAATCAATCCCAGGTGTAGCGCTTGTGGTGGCCCATGCGGGCGCGCAGGCGCAGCAGCGCGCGGCGAAACACATAGGTGAGCGCCAGGGGGAAAATCGAGGCACCCAGCACCCGCAGGTCGAGCGCGCGCATGGCCGAGCGCCACGTCACGGTGAGCGTCCCCACCAGCACTGCCAGAATGCCTATTGAAAGGGCTATTACGAAAGCATTGCCCGGGTCGAGCCACACGGCTGCCACGAGCGATGCCAGCGACGCGGGCACGCAGGCGGCGGCCAGGGTGCGCCACACGCGCGGGCGACGGCCTATATGGCTCTCCGTGAACACGCGCCGCAGTGCTGCCTGCCGCGACTGCAGCGAATAGTCGGGCGACAGGATGCCCACGATACTGCTGTCGCTCAGCTCCACGGCCGTGTTGCCGGCATGGGCTATTTCGCTGATGAAAATGTCGTCGTCACCGAAGTGCAGGTTGAGCGAGCGCGAGAATCCCTTGTTGCGGAAAAAGGCCTCGCGGCTGTAGGCCACGTTGTATTCCGATGCCCTGAACGGCTGGCCGGCCACGGCGGCGCCGAACCAGCGCGCGGCATCCATGGCCGCGTCGAAAGCGCGGCGGCGCGCTCCGGCGGCGGTATCATCGGCAGGCAGGGCTGCCGCATAGCCTATCACCACCTCCACATCGCCGCCCGGGGCAAAATGGCGCATCATGCTGCGCAGCCACCTGTCCGAACGGATGGAGGCGCCCACCGATGTGTTAACCACCGTGTCGTAGCGGGCGGCCTTGATGCCCAGCGTCAGGGCCAGCTTCTTGCGGCTGAGGCTGTGGGCGCCGTCCGGCGTAAAGGTGAGATAAAGATTGGGATAGGTAATCTGGAGGCGCGTCACCAGGTCGCGTATCTCCGAGCTGTCGCCCTCGTTCACCACCACCACCTCCATGGGAGCGGGATAATCTTGCGTGAGCACAGCCACGAGCAACTGCTCGAGCGCTTCGGCCTCGTCCTGCGAGTAGATCACCACCGTCACGGGCTCGTAAGCCTCCTCGTCGACCATCTCGGCCATGTCGCAGAAACGGCGCGTGCGCACCAGGCGGCGCGTCTGCACCGCAGCATAGAAAAAGGCGCCGAGCGCCAGCAGGAGCGCCGCACAGAGCAATAACACTACCGGAAATTCAATATCGAGACTAAAGTGCATAATCGGTTTTTTGACCTGCAAAATTACTCATTTTTCGGCAAAACGCGTCACGTGCCCATAAATTTTACGGCCGATATAATATTTTTGGAGGCTCTACGTTTATTGTAGGAGATTGAATCTGAAAAATGCATGCAATATATATATGAATAAATTCAGCCTTATATTGGCCATGACGTGCGTCATCGCCCTGTGCTCATGCTCGGCCCGCAAGACCGTGCTGCCCTATTTCGCCGACGTGCCGAAGGATGGCTTTGGCGCCGTCGAAGCAGGCGACTATCTCACACGCATCAAGCCCGACGACGAGCTGCTCATCACCGTGAGCGCGCTCGACCCGGCAGCCACCTCGGCCTATTCGCTTCCCGCCTACAATCCCGGCAGCAACATCCACAACGGCTCGTCCTCCACATCGTCGATGCTGCCCATATACGTCACCAACTCCTCGGTGCAGATGCAGACATTCATCGTGACCACCGACGGCAACATCGACTTTCCGGTGCTCGGCACCATACACGTGGCCGGCATGACCGTGGAGGAGCTTCAGAAACTGCTCACGGAGCGCATCAGTCAAGACGTCGAAGACCCCATCGTGTCGGTGAGAATCGCCAACTTCGAGGTGGTTGTGGGCGGCGAGGTGAAGCAGCCCAAGAAGATACGCGTCAACCGCAGCCGCTACAGCGTGCTTGACGCCCTGGGCGATGCCGGCGACCTCACGGAATACGGCGAACGCTCCAGCGTGATGCTGGTGCGTGAGGAAAACGGCAAGCGCGAATACCACCGCCTCAATCTCAACTCGGCCGACTTGCTGTCGTCGCCCTATTTCTACCTGCAGCAGAACGACTATATATATGTTGAGCCCAACGCCGTGCGCGAGGCCAACTCGAAGTACAATCAGTACAACTCGTTCAAGATTTCAGTGATTTCAACCATCGTGAGCGCGTCGTCGGTAGTGGCATCGCTCGTAATTGCACTGGCTATAAAATAATTATGGCAAAGAAAAACTCCGATTTCATAGATATCAAGGCACTGCTCGACGACTATCTCCGCCACTGGCTGTGGTTTGTCGTGTCGGTGATCTTTTTTCTGGCACTTGGATTCCTGTATGCAAAAATAAAGAAACCGCAGTATGCCGTGCGCGCCAACGTGCTCATAGCCCAGGAAGACAGCAACCCCATGAGCGGCCTGGGAGGCACCATGGGTGCCCTGGGTGGCCTTTTCGGCGCGAAGGGCGCCGTCGACGACGAATACTACGTTCTGTCGTCGCACTCCATCATCCGCAAGGCCGTGAAGGAACTCGACCTCAACCGCCAGCGCTACGTGCGCAAGGGCTTCCTGAACAGCGTGCAGGAATTTGAAGGCTATCCCCTCGACGTGGATGTGCCTGAGTCGATGCTCGACACCCTGAAGACTGCCGTTGTGTTCAAAATCAAGGCCAAGCCCGACCGCAAGGCCAAGGTCACCATCACGGCCAAGGGCAAGAAGATAGTAAAGAATCAGGAAGTGCAGCTGCCCCACACGTTCTCCACTGCGTTAGGCGACTTCTCCGTGGTGGCTACGCCGGATTTCCCTCGCGATGAAGACGTCACCTCCACCATCGTGGTGATGGGCTATCACCATGCCGCCGAAGACCTGGCCAACAACCTGGGCATGAGCATAGCCTCGAAGCGTGCCAACGTCATATCCATGGGCATCAACACGCCCTACCCCGATTTCGGCGAGGCCCTGCTCAACGAAATCGTGCGCCAGTACAACATCCGAGGCATCGACGAGAAGAACCTCCAGGCCTCGAAGACCGCCGACTTCCTCAAGGAACGCATAGCCGTGCTCACCGGCGACCTCTCGGCCACGGAGCGCGAAATTCAGTCCTACAAAGAAAACAAAGGCCTCATCGGCGTCGACGTCGAGGCCAAGTATCAGACCGAAAAGCGCGCCTCCATCGAGGCCGAACTGCTCAAGGCCGAGGTGCAGTCGGAAATGCTGAAAATGACTTCGGACTTCATCAAGAATCCCGAAAACGCTTTCGACCTCATTCCGGCTCCATCCATCGACAACCCCGGTCTGCAATCCGGAATACAGTCGTTCAACGACCTGGTGCTCCGCCGCATGCAGCTCGCATCCAACGCCAAGCCCGGCAACGTGTCGCTGCGCCGCCTCGACGAGCAGATAAACGCCATGCGCGAAAATCTCTACGCCTCCGTGCAGCGCGCCTACCAGACCAACGTGGGCACCGTGGCCGACCTCCGCGGCAAGCTCTCCGGCACCATGGGCCGCCTGGGCAATGTGCCGCAGCAGGAGCGCGAGTTCCTCGACAAGGAGCGCCAGCGCCAGATCAAGCAGGAAATCTACCTCTTCCTGCTTCAGAAACAGGAGGAGACCTCCATCATGCTGGCCAACTCCACGCCTAAAGGCCTGGTGGTGGACGAAGCCTACACCCTGAACAAGCCTCTGGGCCTCGGCACCAAGGGCATCCTGGCCATCTGCTTCATCCTGGGCCTGTGCATGCCGCCCATCCTGCTCTATGTGCGCCGCGCCCTGCGCAACCGCATCGAGACCCGCCAGGACGTCGAGCGCCTCACCGACGCTCCCATCCTGGGCGAAATCAGCACCTCGCGCTCCGGAAAGCACCTCGTGATCGACGCCGACGAGACCAGCAGCACCGCCGAACTGTTCCGCCTGCTGCGCAGCAACCTGCTGTTCATCCTTACGCCCCCCAACGAGAAAGTGGTGCTCGTCACCTCCTCCACTCCCGGCGACGGCAAGAGCTTCATTGCCGTGAACCTCGCCGCCACGCTGGCGCTGCTGGGCAAACGCGTGCTGCTCGTGGGCATGGACATCCGCAAACCCAAGCTGGCCGAATATCTCCACCTCGACCACCCCGTGGGCCTCACCAACTATCTGGCCAACCCGGACATGAGCCTCGAGCGCATCATCATCCGCGAGCCCCGCATGGAGGGAATGGACGTGATTCTCTCCGGCCCCGTTCCGCCCAACCCCGGCGAGATGCTCGTTTCGCCGCGAGTGGACGAGATGTTCGAGGCACTGCGCACGATGTACGACTACATTATCGTCGACACCGCCCCCGTGGGCCGCGTGAGCGACACCTATGCCCTCGACCGCATATCCGACGCCGCCATCTTCGTGTGCCGCGTGGGCCACACCAATATCCCGGAAATCGCCCTGGCCGACGAGATACGCGAGCAGCACCGCCTGAAACGCCTCAGCGTGGTGGTGAACGGCACTCCCGCCCGGCGCTCCTACGGCTACGGATACGGCTACGGTTACGGCAACAAGTAGTCGCCTATGCAGAGCGCAGCCATCACAGACGCCCCCGCGAAAGCCCTGAAGGAACGTCGCCCGCTGCTTGCCGCCCCCCGGGGCAGCTGGCCGTGGGCCGTCGCCTTTTTGCTGAGCATGGCGGCGCTGGGCCTGCTCTTCTACCCGGCGGTGATCGTGCTGCTGTTCATCCTCGTGAACCGCTTCCGCGCCAACCGCTACGAATTCACGGTGCAGCTCACCCTCCTGCTGGGCGGCTTCGCCATGATTGAGCCCGCCGTCACCGGCTACAACCTGGCATATCTGGCTTTCGCCTTAGGCGTGGGCTGCATGTTCATCCTCAGAAAGAAGGGGCTGTTCAAGAAAGCCGTGATGGCCTGGCTGGCCTACACCGCCGTGCTCGTGGCCATCGCTTTCGTGAGCGAGGAGTCCATCACCAAGCAGTACGGGCCTCTCATCGGCTACTGCACTTTCATCTACTTCGCCGTGCCCGTGGCCCTGTTCTCGGGCCGCGACTTCGACTACGACAAGTTTGTGCGTGCCGTGCTTCCCTATGCCATCGTGATGTGCATCTTCTACATCCTCGACGCATTCGTGCTGAGCGGCTGGGTGCTCGTTCCACGCTCCCACAACTATCTCGGCGGCAGCACCGCGTTCTACGACCTGGCATGGCAGCCTTTCTCGGGCCGCATGATACGCAAATATCCCCCCGGCCTCTACATCCTCGTGCTGCTCATGTATCCGCTGGCGCGCAAATACCGCCTGCCTCTGTGGCAGTGGGCCGTGATACTGCTGGGACTCGTGTCTACGCAGACCTTCACTTTCATCTCCGGCGTGGTGGTCATCTACGTGCTCATGCAGGCCAGCTTCAAGCGCATACTGCTCTACGTGGCGCTCGGCATAGCCGGCGGCGTGGCTCTGTACTACATTGACGGCAGCCTGGCCTACACCAACGACGAATTGCGGCAGGAGTCGCCTATGCGCATCTACACGTCCGTAAACCAGATTCTTGACCTCACCGAGGCTGTCGACGACGAAGACCTCGCCGAATTCGGCTCGGGCCGAATAGGCCAGGCTATTCCCAAGCTCGAACTTCTCTACCAGTTGGGCTACCAATGGAAAGGACTCGGATTCTTGAGTGAGAATACCGACAACCCGAAGTTCATTGTCGAAAACGAATACTATCTCGACAAATCGGAAGCTATCGAGGTGGCCACCGGCATAGAAATCACGGCGTTGCAGGCGCTCATCACCATTGGCTACATAGGCCTGGCGGCACACATCCTCTTTCTGGCCTACCTGGTGTGGATAGTGCGCCGCTGCCGCTACCACGGCTACTTCGTCACGGTGCTTGTCACCTTCCTGTGGCTGGGCATGGGCGGTTTCGAGGGGCTCATATTCCCTATGGGCCTTGAACTCGCCGGCCTCGCCTTCGCTGTGGTTCTGCTTGCCAATAAATCTCTTACACCCGCTACCACCGATGCAGGAAAATGACCGCCGCATAGCACGCAACACGCTCTACCTCTACGGGCGCATGCTCCTGACGGTGTGGATTTCGCTCTACACGTCGCGCATCGTGCTCGAGCGTCTGGGCATCGACGACTACGGCGTGTACAGCCTCGTGGGCGGAATAGTCACCATCCTGAGTTTTCTCAACGGCACCATGAGCGCCACCACCTCGCGCTTCATCAGCTACGAGCTGGGCACGGGCGACCCGGCGAGGCTGCAACGCACCTTCGGAGCCTCCATGCGCGTGCACCTGGCCCTCGCGGGCATCGTGCTGCTGCTGGCCGAGACGGCCGGATTGTGGTACGTGAACCACCATCTGGTCATAGCCCCCGAGCGCATGGCGGCCGCCAACGCCACCTACCAGCTGTCGATTCTCGCAGCCATGGCTACGATTGTGCAGGTACCCTACATGGCCTCCATCATGTCGCACGAGCGCATGGACGCCTATGCCGCCATCGCCGTGGCCAATGTGGTGCTCAAATGCCTTGCGGCCCTGGGCATCGCGCTTTTCGCCACGAGCGACACCCTGGTGGGCTACGCGCTGCTCATGGCCCTGGCTGCCATGGCCGTGTGCGGCATGTATGCCGTCTACGCCCGCCGCAATTTCGCCGCCTGCCGCTCCATGAAGGCCTCGGACCGCGCCACGCTGCGGGCCATGCTGGGATTCTGCGGCTGGGACTCCTACGGCAACCTGTGCTACACCGCCCGCTCGCAGGGCACCCTGGTGGTGCTCAACCACTTCGGTGGCACGGCGCTCAACGCCGCCGGGGGGCTCACCATGACGGTTTCCGGCACCATAGGCAGCTTTGCCGGCACGGTGGTTTCCGCCTTCCGCCCTCAGATAGTGAAGGAATATGCCGCGGGGGCCTTCGGCCGCGTGCTTTCGCTGCTCAACAACGCCGCCTGCTACTCGCTGCTGCTCATGGGGCTGCTCATCGTGCCCGCCATCGTGGAAATGAACACCCTGCTGGGCCTGTGGCTCGTGGATGTTCCGGCCCACACCGTGGCATTCTGCCGCATAAGCCTCATCGCCGCCTGCGGCGAGCTGCTCAACACCGTGGCCGCCATAGGCATCCACGCCACCGGCCGCGTGTTCCGCATCAGCTTTATCTCCGGCTCCCTTTACCTCCTTGAGCTGCCCCTGATGTGGCTTCTGCTGCGCTACACCGGCATGCCGGCTGTGGTCTACTGCGTCCACGCGGTGGCCGTCACCGGCATCCTGCTGGTCAACACGCTCATTCTAAAATATCAGATGCCGGAGTTTTCCGTCTGGCGTTTCTGGCTGCAGGGCGTGCTGAAAGCCGCGTGGCCCGTGGCTCTTACAGGCGTGGCCGTGTGGTGTGTGGCTCAGGCCGTGCCCGGCATGTGGCTGCAGCTGCTCGCCGTGGGCGTCGCTACGCTCGTGGTGCTTGGCCTCCTGGCATGGCTGTGCGTGCTGCCGGGTAGCGTAAAGCAGTCAATCCTTAACAAGTTCAGGCGATGAAACGGCGCAGCATCATATTCTGTATCAACTACATGCACACGGGCGGAGTGGAGAAGTCCCTGCTGTCGCTCATCGATGCGCTGCCTCGCGATGCTTTCGACATCCACATAGCCCTGATGCAGCACAAGGGCGAACTGCTCGGCAGCATACCGGCCGACGTGACCGTGCACACCCTCCATCGCGTGGAGCGCGAGAAGGCCCGCCTGGGCTTTCCGCTGCGCCATGCCCGCGACCTGGGCGGACCACTCAGCTACCTAGCAGCCAAGCTGCGCGGCACCCTCATTCCCTACTACCGCCACATCCTGGGCGACGCCCGCGACATCGCGCGCCACTTCGACATCGCCGTGTCCTATCAGGGCCCCAGCCAGCTGCTCGACTGGTATGTGCCCACCCACATCAGCGCCGATAAATACGTGTCGTGGATTCACTTCGACATAGCCAAGAGTTTTGTTAATCCAAAGACCGAACGCCTCGTATATCCCCTCTACGACCGCATCTTCGTGGTGAGCCAAAGCGCGCTCCAGTCCTTCAACAACAAGTTCCCGGATTTTGCTCATATCGCGGAAACATTTCATAATATCGTAGACTATAAGAAGGTACTCAGCCTTTCCAAAGAATATGCTGAAGACTTTCCGGCCGATAAAACAATTCTCTGCACTGTTGGACGGATGACCTACCAGAAGTCGCCCGACATTGCTATTTCTATTGCAGAAGAGCTTCGCAAGCGCAACTTCGATTTCTGCTGGTACTGGGTAGGCGGCGATGATTTGCTCGACCACTGCCGCAAAGAGGTAGAGGACAAAGGATTGTCGGACTATCTCCGTTTCGTAGGCCTCAAATCAAATCCCTACCCCTACATGGCGGCAGCCGACGTGTATATTCAACCATCAAGATGGGAGGGCTATTGCATCACCGTGGCCGAGGCGCGCGCCTTCGGGATGCCCGTAGTGTGCACCGCCTTTGCGGGCTCGGAGCAGGTGGCCGGGCGCCCCAACGCTCAAATCGTGGACTCGCTCAGCCCCTCGGCGCTCGCCGACGCCATCGTGCGGGCAGCCACTATGCCCCGTATCAGCGTGACCGAAAACGCGCCCAGCGACATTAACAAACTATTGGAACTATGACGTGTGATTCATCGGAAATTCTAAACCGCGTACTCTTCGCCGGCCCCGACTTGCGCTCGCATGGCGGCATAGCGTCGGTCATGAAGTTATATCAGTCGGCCATGGGCGATGTGGCCTATCTCCCCACCACCCACCACAGCAGCCGCATCCGGTCGGCCCTCACCTTTGCCATGGCCCTGTTGAAATTGCCGCTCTATCGCCTTCGGGGTTTCCGCACGCTGCATGCCCACGGCTCGGTGCGCGGCTCCTGGACTCGCAAGAATCTCTTGCTCGACTGGGCCAAAATCTTAGGTATGCACACCGTGCACCACATCCACAACGGTGCCCTGAGCCGGCATTTTCCCGCAATCGGGATGGACAAAGTGGGCCGCAGCCTGAAAAAACGCGATGCCGTGATTGCCCTCACGCATGGATGGGCCGGGTATCTCCGCAAGGAGTTCGGCCTCGACAATGTCTACGTTATAGAAAACCCCGTAATGCCCACGTCGGCGACGAGAAAAGGCCACGACGATGAAAAGCTGAGGCTTCTGTTCCTGAGCAACATCGACAACACCAAGGGGCTCAACGAGCTGCTTGCAGCCATCGTCGCCCACCGCGACGAGCTTGAGCACCGCATCACGCTCGATATAGGAGGCGACGGAGTGGCCTTCGGCAGTGTCACCGACTATATTTCCACCCACCGGCTCGAGCCCATCGTGACCGCCCACGGATGGGTCAGCGGCGACCCCAAGCTCAAGCTCTTGGAAAGCTGCGACGTCTTCATCCTGCCGTCCTATGCCGAAGGCCAGCCCATGGCCCTGCTTGAATCGATGGCCGCCGGTCTGGCGGTTATCGTCACCCCCGTGGGAGGCATGGCCGAAATAGTGGAAAACGGCGTCAACGGCCTCTATGTGGCTCCGAAAGATATTGAAAGCATCTTCGTGGCTATCAGGCAATTTATCGAGCGCAAGGAGTTGATAGCCGAGATGGGCCAAAGAAACATACTGGCTGTCAAGAAATTCCTGCCGGAGAATATCGCCGCAAAAGTAGTCGGGCTACACGCCGTAATTCAGAACAAGAACCATGCGTCAGAAAATTAAAGACTGGATGCTGCCCATCGCCATGCTGGGCGGCGTGGTGTTCTACCGCTGGATGGGACACCTCACCTTTCTGTCGCCCTTCCTGATCTTCGCCATGCTCACCGTCACCTACTGCCGCATCGAGCCGCGCGAACTCCGGTTTCACCGCTTTCAGGCATGGCTGCTTGCGGCCCAGATGTCGTTCGCGGCCATAGTGCTGCTGGCGCTGCTGCCTTTCAACCACAATGTGGCCACCGGCCTGTTCATCTGCATCTTCGTGCCCACGGCCACGGCTGCCCCGGTCATCACCGCCATGCTCGGCGGCAGCATCAGCCACGTGGCCACCTACTCGCTGCTGTGCAACATCTTCGTGGCCCTCACCGGCCCCGCCGTCCTCGCCGCCATCGGCGACACCCACATGTCGTTTGCAGCTTCCTTCGGCCGCATCTGCTCCGGCGTGCTGCCGCTGCTGCTCCTTCCCATCATCACAGCCTTCGCCCTGCGCTACTGCTGGCGCAGCTTCCACGATTTTCTCGCCCGGAATCAGTCGCTTTCGTTCTACATGTGGGCCGTGTCGCTGTTCATCGTCGTGGGCAGCTCCGTGAGCTTCATCATCCGCAACTACGACCACGACCACCTGCCCGAAATCATAGCCCTGGCCCTGGGCTCGGGCGTGGTGTGCCTGGCGCAGTTCGCCATAGGGCGACGCGTGGGCGCACGCTTCGGCGACAAAGTGAGCGGCGGCCAGAGCCTGGGACAGAAAAACACCGTGCTGGCCATCTGGCTCGCCCTGGCCTACCTCAACCCGGTGGCATCAGTGGCACCCGCGGCCTACGTGGCATGGCACAACACCGTGAATTCATGGCAACTCATTCGCTATCACAAACATAATGGCCGATGAACAAGAGCACTTCCGACAAAATCGACCGCATGATTGCCGCTGCCGGGCAGTGGCTTGAAGCACACGACTACCACTACATAGAGTGCAACTATGTGCCGCCGCGGCTCTTCACCCGCAACCGCCGCGCCAACATGCTGCTCCGCACCGCCTACCGGCTCCTGCCCCTGAATCTCCGCTCTAAAAAAGATATTGCTGCCTGCCCCTACACTCCCCACGAGGCAGTGGCGTCGCTTGCCGCAGCCGCGGCCGCGGGAAAAGAAGACACTTTCGGGATGCTCAAGAAGCGTGCGCTCCACGAGCTGCGCTCGCCATTGACGCGCGATTTCTCCCTCAGGCAAGGAATACGCATCTCCATAAGCCTTTACGAGGATTCCGCCGACGACCCCACGCCTCTCAACACCGTGTTTTTCGGCGACACCTTGCTCAAGCATGGCAACATCGACGACCGCACGCGGGAGACAATCATCTCCATCTGCCGCTATCTCGTCAACGAGCTGGGCTATGAAGATTACGGCGCCGACGGCGTGTATTTTTTCTACGGCCACCACCTGAAAGACGTAATCTACAATGCCAGCGCCATCATCAGCTCCTTCCTCATACGCGCCGGCCACGCCTTCGGCCTCAACGAATATGTCGACCTGGGCAAGCGCGGCATAAGATACATCATCAACCACATGAATCCCGAAGGGAGCTGGTATTATTACGGACCGCCCCACCGCAAGGCCATCGACGGTTTTCACCAGAGCTATATTCTCAAGGCCCTCATCGACGTGCAGGATGCCGGCATCGACGGACTCGAGGAGTGCATCGACAAAGCCACAGCCTTCTACGACTCGCAATTCACCGAAACCGAAAAATATCTCATTCCGCAACGCTACGACCGGCGCTTCAACCCGAAGAACACCTGGATATTCCAGCGCCTCGACGGCCGCGACCTCTCGGAAGCCATCACTTTCTACTCGATATACCGCCCCGACGAGCAGCGCGTGGAAAAGCTGGTCAACTACATGTACGACCGCATTTTCTCGCCCCGACGCGGCACCCTGGCCCCCGAAATATTCGTCTACGGCAAGAACCGCAACAGCTACATTGAATTTTACGCCTGGTATCTCCAGGCCCTGTACCACGCAAAAAACACTTTTGCCGCGCGATGAAGGTGATAAGCGTATATAACAATTTCGGCAACACAGGCGGAGCCCAGGACATGGCCCTGCACCTTGCCGCCCACTTTTCGCCAGGAGAGACTCCCGTGATGCTCACGGCCACCGCGCCCGCCGACGTGACGCCGGCCTACCGCACAAAAGCGCGCTACATCACGCTCACGCTCAAGAATGTAAAGAAAATCCTGCGCGAGTGGCCCGATGCGGTTTTCCTGTCCCACGACCGAAAATCCACCACGCGCCTGATGCTGTACAGGGCAGCCTGCCGCCGCCCCATAAAAATCGTCCACGTGGCCCACAACGTGTTCACCAACCTGCGCTTCCTCACGCTTTTCCCTAAGCACGTCGTCGCCATATCCCGGGCCGTTGCATCAAACCTTTTGGATTATTTCAAGATACCCGAAAAGAACATCACGCTCATCCCCAACGGATTGCCCGACCGCGGCGTGCGTCCTGTCCGACAAGGCCCGGGAATAAAAATCCTTCTCATGGGCCGTATATGCAGCGTCAAGCGACAGCTTGAAATAGTCAGGGCCATAGACGCCCGGCTGCCGGCAGGCACCACCCTGCACATAGCCGGCCGCGGCCCTCAGGAGCAAGAACTTACTGCTCTCCTTACCACAGCAAAGAACACCTTCTACGAAGGGCAGATCGACCCCTCGGCACAAATTGCCGGCTACGACTACGTGCTGCTGTTCTCCGAAAAAGAGGGCCTGCCGCTCAGCCTCATCGAGGCGTGCATGTACGGCCGCCCGATGATTACGAACACCCTCCCGTCGGTGCTCCAGATCAACCGCCCCGGCATCACAGGCTATGCGTGCGACTCCTTCGACGCCCTGCGGCAGCTTGTGCAGGAGCTTCCTTCTCCGGGCAGCGCCGAATACCTCGACATGGCCCGCGCGGCGCGCCTGCGCTACGAAACACACTTCACCGAGCGCACGATGCTCGACGCCTACGAGGCCATCCTCAAGTTACAATAAGCTACAAACCAAGCTCTTACGCCCCGTCAGCAGGGACGCTTCTTGAAGCGTCCGCCCCCTCAAACGGAGTGTAAAAGGCCACAAGCCTTTCTTCCGGTGCATAGGAGCAACTATGTAACAATTACTATTATCAAACGCATAACCCCGTAGGGACGCTCCATGGAGCGTCCGGCATGGCAAACAAGGTAACTTTTTAATATCCAGCGATTTTTCGCACCATAGATAGCCGCGGTCGCTGCCGGACTACAGCACTTTATCGTTGTCTATTTCTTTATCTTATGCACCGGAAATACGGCATGAGCCTGTAAAAGGCTGCTATTCAGCTACTACGAGCGACAGCCGGGCCACAAAGTCCTCGAAGCGATACCAGCGGTCGTCGCTGAAGGGGTTGGGATAGACGGCCGGAACAGTATCTTCCAGCACATCGAAGGGGTTGAAGCCACGGAAAATATTCACGATGGCGCTTCCCGAAATGCGCTTCGATGCTTCAATGAAATAGTATTCGCCGGCGGGATTCTCCGCTATCTGCATGTGGAACACGTCGTGAAACAGCGTGGCGTCCCAGCGGGCGTTCACCGTCTCGATGAAGCGGCGCACGGCGGCCACTAATGGGTCGCTCTCGGGCAGCAGGCGCACCAGTTTGTCGTAGCCGCAGCGCAGCTTGGTCTCGCGGGCGAAGATGCGGTACTCGCCGTTCTGCTCCAGCACGTCCACCACATATTCGCGCTTGATGTCGATGAGCTCCGAAACACACACGTTCTCCTTGAACTCCACGCCGCGCGAACCGGCCGAACCGGAGTTGGGCTTGACGCACACGCTCTCCAACGTGAAGGTGCGGGGCACGCGCACTCCGGCGTTCTCGCCCGCCAGGCGCTCGAGCGTGCGGTTCACGCGGGCCTTTTCGTAGTACCAGGGCTCCACGGCAGCCATGCGGTCGGCCGACACGGCTCCGCGCACCTCGTCGTTGCGCTGGCGCGTGAGCTCGTCGCCCGGAAATGCCCGGCAGCCCTCGGTGCCCAGGAGGGCGGCGGCCACCTTATCGTTTTCGCGCGTAACGCCCGCGGCGGCGGGTATCATGGCAAAGGTGGGGTCGCTGTCGCCCATCACCAGCTCCACGTCGCTGTCGGGGTGGTTTTTCTTCCATGCCAGATAAAAGAACTCTGCCGAAAATCCTGCGCGGCTGCCGGCTTCAAACACTACATATTTCATATCATCATTTTTTGCACATAAAACTTCTCGGCATACTCCGTGCCGCATTCCACGCCTCTGATGCGGGCCAGGGCCAGCACGCCCTCGCGGTTCAGCGGCGACGGCGACTGCCTTATCTGGGTGGTGTAGAGCTCGAAAAGCGCCACCTTTTCTTCAATGCAGTCGGTGATGTCGTGATACATATATCCGCCCCCTATGGGTCCCACCTGCGTGGTGGCGAAAGGATACTCGTAGAGGGCTATCAGGCGGGGCGAGTAGCCCTCGCGCAGGCGCATCGAGGCGAGCGCACACTCGTAGAGCTTGATATGGTCCTGGTGCAGGCTGCGGTAGTTGATGAATATCTCGTCGGGCCGGAAGGCGTCCACAATCTTGTCCAGCCGCGAGGTGATCTCGAAGGCCGGCAGGGTGTCCATCAGAGTGTCCATGTTGTGAAACAGCACCTCGCCGCGAGCGCCCAGGCGCTCGCACACGGCGCGGAACTCGGCCATGCGCACATCGAAATTCTGGCGCACGTCCGTGCCTCCTATCGTACCTATCACAATCATAATCTCGGCGCCGAGGGCCTGCTGGTGCAGCAGATAGCCGCCCACGCCCAGCACTTCGTCGTCGGCATGCGGCGCTATGACCAATATCTTCTTATTTTCCATTCTTGCTGATTCTCTTAATCTTACGTTTGGCATCTATGATGTGCTGCGATATGCGCGGGCCCAGAATCTGCTGCATGCGCTTCTTGAAACGGTGGTAGGGCGACTTCCAGCTGCCGGCGAAGCGGTGGATGCAATAGGTGCGCGGCGTGGCGCGCAGCTCCAGGTTTTCGATGTTGATGGGGCTGAAATAGTCGCTGGGCAGCATGAAGAATTTGTGCTCGTCCTGTCGCACCTGCTCGGGACTCTCCACATCCACCAGCTCCTTGCCCAGCTGCTTCAGCACTATGTTCACCACATCGGGCATGGGGGTGATGTCGGGCGTACCGTCGGGGCGGATGAACGGCAGGCGGTCGTAGCGCTCCAGCAGGGCGCCGTAGAGGGGCATCCCGGCCTCGGCGCCCATCACTGCGGCCTCCGGGCAACGCGAACCGGTCTCGCGGCACATGAAATAGGGCAGCCCCATCAGGTCGTCGAAGGGTTTCAGCACCTCCACGTCGCTGTCGAGATATATGCCGCCCTCGTGATACAGGGCATAGGCCCTGATATAATCGGCCGCAAAGGCATATTTGCCGCTGTCGAAAGCCTGGTCGACCCAGCGCGAACGGCCGCGCGGAAAGCGGTTGAAGTCCCAGAGCCGCAGCTCGTAGCCGGGCATCACGCGGCGCCATGTGTCGACATAGGCCTGCAGTCGCTCGGGCATCGGGGTGTCGCTCAGCCAGCAGTAATGAATCACTCGGGGTATCATAGGCACTTCTGGTCTTCGTAGGTGGATATATGGCGTTCTTTCTTCTCGTCGAGGATGTCGTCGATGGTGATGAGGATGCAGCTCTCCTCCACGTCGCCGAACTCGTCGTTCACGGCCGTGCCCAGCATCCTCATCGTGGGCGACAGGCTCATATAGGCGTTCACGAGCGGGGGAATGTTGTCGCCGCGGCGGCGCACCTCGGCGTTCAGTATCTTATAGTCGGTCTTGAAGCAGTCGCCGGTGAAGATCCGCTCCATCTCGGCCGTGTCGTAGTGCACGGGCAGCGGGGTGATGGGCTTCACCAGGTGCTCGGGGTCCGGGAAATGTTTGTGCAGGAAATACAGAATCATGTCGCGGCAGGCGGCCGTGTAGCTGGGATACATCGTCACCTTGCCGAAGAGATAGCGCAGCTCGGGGTGAATCACCGTGAGCGACCCCAGGCCGTCCCACAGGTTGTCGAGCACGTAGATGGCCTTCACTCCGGCGCGCGTGCTCTGATATTCGAGCCTCACGAAGCTGCGGCCCAGCTCTATGGTATAGGGCAGGATGTCGCGCACGAATTTCTCGGAGAAATCAAACATGTGGCTGGTGGCTATGCGCGGGCGCCCGTCGCTGTCTATCCTTATGTCGCGGCCGTAGATATAGCGGTAGCCGCCTAATATCTGCCTGCTCTCGGGGTCCCACACTATCAGCTGCCTGCATGGCGGGTCCATGGTGTCGTAGCGGTCGATGTCGCAGCTCAGGCCGGTGCCTCCGCCGGCCGTGCGGAACGCTATCTCGCGCAGGCGCCCTATCTCGCGCATCGTGTTCGGGGCGCAGTGGGCGTCGACCACATAGAGCAGGTTGCCGCCGCGGTTGGTGTGGCGGAGAAAGCGCTCGGGCGTAAGTTCCTGCTCGATAAGCTCAGTGTCGACCGGAGCTATTATCTTTTCCATGTGTGTGACAGTCTGTTGAAGAAAGATTATACACTATTGTCTTGATGCGCTCGGCCTCGGCGTCGCCGGGGGCTCCCAGCGATGCCCACGGCAGCGGTTTGCCGCAGGTCACGGTGAAGCGCTTGCCGCGGCTGGCGAATACCTCGCGGGGCAGAAGCACCATCTCGAAGTTGAATTTCAGGCCGGCACGCACGCGGCGCCGCGCGGCGTTGTAGAAGGCGTCGCTGTTGCGCCCGTCGAAATAGATGGGCACCACGTCGCGCTCATAGGCTCGCGCCTTGCGCAGAAACATCTTGTTCCACTTCAGGTCGGCAATCGCGCCGTCGTCGCCCCGCCGCGACACCAGTCCGGCCGGAAACATCAGCACGGGAGCGTCCGAAGCCATGGCGGCATCGATGGAGCGGGCCGTGCCGCGGCCTTGCGCGCCATGCTTGTTCACGGGCACGAAGCACTCGCCCAACGGTTCCACGGCCATCAGCAGGTCGTTCACCACCACCTGCAGCTCGCAGCCGAAATACTCCGAAAACCAGGCTATCAGCCCTATGCCGTCGAGGCCGCCGAGCGGATGGTTGCACACGAGCAGCACGCGCCTGTGTTCGGGCGACGGCAGGTTTTCCACGCCCCGCACGTCTATGGCCACGTCAAGGTCGGCGAGCACGCCGCGGCAGAAGGCGGAGCCGCGCCGCGGGAAGTTGTGCTCGAGCAGCTCGTTGAGCTGGTCCTGACACACGAGGCGCTCAAGTTTGCGGCGCAGAAATCCGGGCACAAGGCAGCTCCAGCGGCCCAGACGGTCGCGCAGAAGCTGCTTGAGATTTATGCGCATAGGTGCTTGCGGTGTCATACTCTGAAATTTGACACAAAATTAGCGAAAATTAACGATTGTACCGCATTTATGCCGTTAAGGCGTGTTAAATTTGCACACATCTGTTAAGAGTAACTATTCAGCCAATTGAGAAAGAACGCTCCCCAGGCGCGTCGCCTGGATTCTACCTATGAGGGTGGGCGGACGCTTATTAATGGGCGTACTTATTAATTGTCTTCTATAAGAAACACACTATCTACATGATTTATAGTTTGTTATATATCCTTCTGCGCCTCTGCGCGAGTTTACCCCGCTGTGCATAATTCTCTTTCCGAATACATTCAATTTGTGCACAATCTTTTTTTAATTTATTTTTGCAGCGGAATTACTGTAATGGAAAGCTCCAGCAAATACCCTCGCCTGCGCCGCGCGCTCCGTTCGGCACCGGTGCTGTATGGCGTCCCCGCAGGCTTTTGCATCACGGGCATGGCCACCCTGCTGCTGCCCGGTGCATCGCCGCTGATTGTAAGCCTTGGATGGACGGCAGCCTTCCTTGCTGTGCTTCTCCCCTGCCTGAAGGAGCAATGGAGCAGCCGAGCGGCGGCGTGGACTCTCTGGGCGACCTCGGTGGTCATGACGCTGGGTGTGATCATCAATTGCCACTACTATGTGCACGTGTGGGGCTCGGGCGATGTGTCGCGGCCGTTGCTCATGAATCTCGACCACTGGAGCGCCTGGAACAACGCCCTGTTCCATCTGGGCAGCGACCACGCCGTGCAGTCGCTGTGGCCTGCCGAGGGCTACGGACGTTTCATAGGTCTGCTCTTGGGCGCCACCACCATAGACATCTCCGTGCCGCTGATGTTCAATATGTTCTGCATTCTGGCCACGATAGCCCTCACCGGCGCGATAGCTGCACGCTGCACTTCCCACGTCGACCTCAGGCCCGATGTGGCCGCCACGGCCATCGTGCTCATGGCGCTCATGGGCGAACTGCTTTCTTCCGGAGCGGCACTCCTGAAGGACGCGCCCATGGCCCTCGCCACTGCGCTTGTGGCGTGGGGCGCACTGAAACTCAGGACTCCGGCACGGACCGCATGGCCCATTGCGGCTGTGGCTGTCGCCATTTTCATCACGTGCTATGCGCGGCCCAACTATCTCGCCGTGTTCATAATCCTCATCCCGGCGCTCAGCTCATGGCGCCGGCCGGCAATTTACCTACCGCTCGCACTCGCTGGCTTGTGCGCCGTCATTCTCCTGTGCTTTCACGCGGCGGACGCGGCCACGCCTACCGACACTCATTTTTCTTCCTCGCTCGTCGAGGGCCTGGACGACTCCGACCACCAGCCGCAACACGCCGCCTACTACGAGCATTTTTCTTTCTATTTCGAGGCGCCGATGTGGAAACGCCTGCTGTTGCTGCCGGTAGCCCTGGGCGTACAGTTTCTTATTCCGCTCCCCTGGAATTGCGCCAACAATCTGGCGTTCGGTCCCTTCGTCGCGGTGGGATACTTCGGCTTCTGCCGCTATTTCACCGGCCTGCTCGTGATATATTTCCTTGCTTGGTCGCTGTGGCGGCGGTCGTTCCGGCTGGCCTTTAGGCTGTGTGCCACAGGCGCGCTGTTCTACGCTGCCGTAGCCCTCGTTTTCGGTGGCACAGTCTCCCGCTACGGCATTCCGCTGCTTTGCCTCATGGTCCCCGCCGCAGCCATCGTGTGGGTGCGCCCCCGCGCCATGCCCCACCTCCGCGCATGGCTCGCCATCGGCAGCTTCGCTATTGTCGCCGCCCTCGCCGCCTGCTACATCCTCTCCACCTGACACCCCCTGGCCTTGCGTAACTAACCAGCCATATGTTAATAGAAAGGGAAAAATCGCGCAGAGGCGCAGAGAATTATATAAAGAGCTGAAAATCGAGGTTAAAGAGCGTCGGAGACGCGACGTTCCTTAACCTCAGGTCGAGCGCAGCGAGGCCTGAGGTACCACACCAAAAGGCCCCGGCGCTTCGGAGATGCGCTGTTTTCTCACAAAGATTTGTTTAATCACACCCCCTTCAGACGCAGCTTATAACCTGGGGCTCAGTCTAATATAAAATTCTCTGCGCCTCTGCGCGAGCCTCCCCATATCCGCCCCACCCATAAACGCAACCCTATTTGCATATAAAACGAAAAGAGCCACTCCTCGCGGGCGGCTCGTTCCTTACGGTGTCTCTAACACTAAATACCTAAAACCATTTAATCCTTTTTACGATTTCTGAATAACCTGATCAGAACCGGAATCTAAGACCTAACAATTATTTACACCGCAAAATTAATAGCACACGACGGAATTCCGCCGTGTGTATAAATGAAATATAAATATTATTTAGATAAAATGAATTTTATTTATTTGTAGCTTAGCAGATTATACAATGCAGCTGCAAATGAAAATATAAGTATCGATATGGGCAAATATCGGGTTTAAACCGCTTCTTGAACAACGTCGGAGGGTATCTCCGGGTGCGATGCAAGCATGTCGAGCAGCTTTCGGCGCGAGGAGAAAACAATTCCTGACGGACCGAACGATTCCACGCAGGTGCCTTGCATCCGGGTGAGAGCCTCGACGAGCGCCGAGCGCTGCACGCCCCATATTGCACACAAGTTGCGCAGCGGGCACTCGATAGCTATGTTCTCGCCGGAGGGTTGGGTGAGCATCAGCACCCAGAAAGCTATGCGTTCTTCAAGCGATCCGGAGGTGAGCGACATCAGGCCCGATACACTTTTCTGGGCGTTCATGGAAATAATGTTCAGATAATTGAACATAAACACGGGGTCGGAGTTCAATATCTTTATGTAGTCGGCCTTGCTCACCTGCATTATGCCGGTGTCTTCGGCCGCCACGACCGTGCAGGGATAATTCGTTGCGCGGCCGAAAAGAAATTCGGGTGCTATCACGTCGGGGGCGTTCAGCGTCTGCGACACGGAGATGCGGCCGTTGCGGTTGGCGGTGGTGAGACGCGCTGCGCCGCTCACCACGAATGTGATGTGCGTGCAGGGCTGCCCTTCCTTTATAATGGTTTCGCCCTTAGGGTATTTCAGAAAATGGAATTTGGCCTCGCCCACCGTGCGCCGCATGGTTTCGGCGCTCACTCCGCGGAAAAGCGGCAATTCCATCAGTAAATCAAACATGCTGCTCATAGATAAATCTTTTACATTATAACAGCCGTAAATCGCATATGGTTGCACGCGCGTGCTTAAAAAATGTGGCTTAAACACTTGACAAACGCCTCTAAAAGTATTACTTTTGTATTCGAATGCAGTCTTAGCGCCACATGTCACAAAAACGCTCCCATCACATAAGCGTGTTCGGCTCGCGCGCCACTTCGGTGGTGAGCGTCGCCCTCGTGCTCATACTCATTGGCCTTGTGGCACTTATGAGTGTGGCGGCGCACACCGCCACCGACAACATCAGGCGCAACCTGGGCTTCACCGTGAAAATGGAGCTCGACGCGCCGGCCGCCCATATCAATGCCGTGAAGCGCTATCTATCGGCGGCTCCTTTTGCGGAAAGCTATGTTTTTGCCGGCGCCGACGACATTCTCGCCCAGGAAACGGCCATCATAGGCGAAGACATCATGCTGCTTGTGGACGAGAACCCCTTCGGAGCGGAATTCGACGTGCGCCTGCGCCCGGCCTACGCCTGCAGCGACAGCATCGCTCGTCTCGTAGGCCGCCTCTCGGCCATGAAGGGCGTGGAGGAAGTAGTCACGGACACCGGCATCATCGACAGCGTGAACCACAACATTTCGCGCGTGATGCTCATAATGCTGGCCGTTGCCGCAGCCCTGCTCATCATATCTTTCGTATTGATAAACAACACGGTGAGTCTGGCCGTCTACTCCCGCCGCTTCATCATCCACACCATGCGCCTGGTGGGTGCCACGGCGGCATTCATCCGCAGGCCCTTCCTTGCGGCCGGAGCTCTCAACGGGCTGCTCGCGGCCGTTTTTGCCTGCGTGGTGCTGGCTGCCGCGCAGGCCTGGGTGATGCAGACCGACCCTGCCCTGGCCGCCGTGCTCGACTGGCGCATCAGTGGGGCTATCTACGCCGCGCTCATCATCGTGGGCGTGCTCATCTGCCTCCTGGCTTCGGCCATCGCCACCACGCGCTATCTCCGCTCCGACATCGACGATTATTACATGAACTAAAACAAGGTTCGACATGGAATCAAAAAAGAAAACAGACGGCATTATGCCCGAAAGCGATGCCCAGAAACCCCTGGCACGCCGCAACTTCATGGGCATGGCCCTGGCCGGAGTCCTCATCGTAGCGGGCTTCATCCTCATGCTGGGCGCGCCGTCCACCGAGACGGAATTCAACCCCGACATCTTCAGCGCCCGCCGCATCGTGGTGGGCCCGGCTCTCGCCTTCATAGGCTTCGTGGCCATGGCAGTGGCCATCATCATCAAACCCGGCAAGGCCAAATAACCCCGCTATGGACTGGCTAAGTGCATTAATAATGGGAATAGTGCAGGGACTCGCCGAGTACCTGCCCATCAGCTCCAGCGGCCATCTCGAGATTTGCCGCGACCTGCTCGGACTGAAGCTCACCGGCGCCGAGAGCCTGGAATTCGACGTCATGCTCCACGTGGCCACGGTGCTCAGCACCATCGTGGTGCTGTGGCGCGAGTTCAAGCCGCTGTGCGTGTCGTTCTTCACCTTCCGGCGCGACGACAATTTCCGCTATGTGCTCAAGATTCTCGTGAGCTGCATTCCGGTGGCCATCGTGGGCCTGTGCTTCAAGGACGTGATCGAAGGTTTCTTCGGCGGCGGCCTGGGACTGGTGGGCGTGTGCCTGTGCATCACGGCCGCCCTGCTGGCCTTTGCCTATTTCACCCGCACCCGCCCGCAGGAGCTTGACCGCCCCGGCACTCCCCGCGCCCGCTCCATCACCATGCTCGACGCCTTCATCATCGGCTGTTCGCAGGCCGTGGCCGTGCTGCCCGGCCTGTCGCGATCCGGCACCACCATCGCCACGGGCATCCTGCTGGGCGACCGCCGCGAGGAAGTGGCCCGTTTCTCCTTCCTCATGGTCATCATCCCCATCCTGGGCGAGGCGCTCCTCGACGTCAAGAAGATGCTGGGCGGCGACGTGGCCGCAGCCACCGGCGGCGAGATTGGCTGGCTGCCCATGCTCGTGGGCTTCCTGGCATCGTTCATCGTGGGCTGCCTGGCATGCCGCTGGATGCTCGAGATTGTGAAGAAAGGCAAACTCGTGTGGTTTGCCATCTACTGCCTCGTCATGGGTATAATCTGCATAGCGTCGGCCTTCTGATGGACTTCCTTTCCGGTGAGATAATCTGCGTGGACAAGCCCCTGGGGTGGACGTCGTTCGATGCCGTTAAGCGCATCCGCGGCGCCCTTACGCGCCGTCTGGGCGTGCGCAAGCTCAAGGTGGGCCACTCCGGCACGCTCGACCCCCTGGCCACCGGCGTCATGATTGTGTGCACCGGGCGGGCCACCAAGCGCATCGACGAGCTGCAGGCCGGAGTGAAGGAATATGTGGCCACGATAGCCTTGGGCGCCACCACCCCCAGCTTCGACCTGGAGACGGAGGTGGATGCCACCTTTCCCACGGCCCACATCACCCGCCCCCTGGTGGAGGAGGTTCTCGGCCGCTTCACGGGACAGATCGAGCAGGTGCCCCCGGCGTTCTCGGCCTGCAAGGTCGACGGCAAGCGCGCCTACAAGAGCGCACGCGCCGGCCGCGAGGTGGCTCTCAAGCCCCGCACCCTCACCATAGACGCGCTCGAGCTGCTCGATTTCAGCCCCGAAAGCATCCGCGTGCGCGTGGTGTGCAGCAAGGGCACCTACATCCGCGCCCTCGCCCGCGACATCGGCCTGGCCCTGGGCAGCGGCGCCCACCTCACGGCGCTGCGGCGCACCCGCGTGGGCCACATCTCCATCCACGACTGCATGAGCGTGCAGGATGCCGCCCGGCTCATAGCCGAAGTGCCCGTGGAGTTCCCCGAGTGGTACGAAGGACCTCGAAAGAATAACGACTGATAAAATTTCCGATAGACAATTTTCAAAAGTATAATATGAAGCTTTCACAATTCAAATTTCGTCTGCCCGACGATCTGATAGCTCAATATCCGGCCGAAAACCGCGACGAATCGCGCATGATGGTGCTCCACCGCCGCACCGGCGAAATCGAGCACCGCCTGTTCAAAGATATCCTCAACTACTTCGACGACGGCGACGTGATGGTGTTCAACGACACCAAGGTGTTCCCCGCCCTGCTCTACGGCAATAAGGAGAAGACAGGCGCCCGCATCGAGGTGTTCCTGCTGCGCGAACTCAACGCCGACATCAAGCTGTGGGACGTGCTCGTGGAGCCTGCCCGCAAGATACGCATCGGCAACAAGCTTTATTTCGGCGAAGACGAGTCGATGGTGGCCGAGGTGATCGACAACACCACCTCGCGCGGCCGCACGCTGCGCTTCCTCTACGACGGCCCGCGCGACGCCTTCAAGCGCGACCTCTACGCCCTGGGCCACACGCCGCTGCCTGAATACATCAAGCGCGAGCCCAACGACGACGACGCCGAGCGCTACCAGTGTATCTTCGCCCGCAACGAGGGCGCCGTGGTGGCTCCCGCCGCCGGCACACACTTCTCGCGCGAACTGCTCAAACGCCTTGAAATCAAGGGCGTGAAGCAGGCATTCCTCACGGAGCACTGCGGCCTGGGCAATTTCCGCGAAATAGATGTGGAAGACCTCACGAAGCACCGCATGGACTCCGAGCAGCTCATCGTGTCGCCCGAACTCGTGGCCACCGTCAACGCTGCCAAGGATGCCGAAAAGCAGGTGTGCGCCGTGGGCACAAGCGTGCTGCGCGGCATGAGCACCGCCGTGAGCATGGGCGGTCATCTCCAGCCCTACGACGGCTGGACCAACAAGTTCATTTTCCCGCCCTACGATTTCACCGTGGCCACCTCGATGGTGAGCAACTTCCACATGCCCTACTCCACCATGCTCATGATGGTGGCTGCCTTCGGCGGCTACGACGAGGTGATGCGCGCCTATTCCGAGGCCGTCAAGGAGCACTACCGTTTCGGAGCCTACGGCGACGCCATGCTCATAATCTGACGGCACGATGGAGCAGATAGTACAGCAGGCCGCAGCGGCTGCCGGATGCGACGCGCAGCAGGCTGCCGCCATGGCCGAGGCTCTGGTAGCGCTGGTGCGCGAGCGTGCGTCGCAGCTCGACTCTGTGGCCGTGCCCGGCTTCGGCACCTTTGCGCCACAGAAGGAGAACGAGCACGTGACCACCACGGCCGATGGCCGCCACATGCTCATGCCTCCGGGCATCGTATTGAAATTCCACCCCGGCAGCATGCTGCGCAAACACCTTTCGGTCAATGAATAGCACGATCACTCTTCCGGAGATAGCCGCCGCGCTGGCGGCGGCTGCCGGGGTCGACAACGACACGGCCACGCGCTTTGTGGCGCAGCTTTTCGCCGCCGTTGAGACGCAGTTGGCCTCCACCCGCAAGGCCGAAGTGAAGGGCCTGGGCACATTCACCGTCACCGACGCGGGCATCTCGTTCGTGCCGGATGCTGCCCTGGCTGCGGCCGTGAATGCTCCTTTCGCCATGTTTGCACCCGTGGAGCTTTCTGAGGAGGCCGCCAGAGAGTTTGCCCTCGAGCAGGAACCGCAGCCGGAGAGCACGGCCGCCGAAGCCGAAATCGAAGAGAAGGTGGAGGCCGTGGCCGAAGTAGTTCCGCCCGCCTACGTCCCCGAGCCCGCTCCCGTAGCGCCCACCGCCGAGGAGCCTGCGGCAGCCGAGGAAAGCGCCCCGGAAGCGGAGCTTCAAGAGGAACCGGCCGAAGAGGAGAGCGAAGAAATCGCAGAGGCTTCCCACACGGTGGCGGAGCAGCCCGAACCACAGATTATATATGTGGCGCGCCGCAATCCATGGCCCTGGGTGGTGGCCCTCATCGCGCTTGTGGCCGGATTTGCCGGCGGCTATTGTCTCGGCCATTATTCCGGCACGCTCCCGGGCGCAGCCGAGAAAGCAGTTGATGCTTTTGAAGTGATTGTCGAGGAGGACGAGCCCGCGGTGCCCGCTGTGGTGCCCGACACTGTGAGCGTCGACACTCCCGAAGACAGCGTCGCCCCCGAGCCCGCCGCCGAACCCAAGGCTGAGGCGAAACGCGAGCCGGTCTATGACACCGTAGGGTCTTCGCGCTTCCTCACCACCATAGCCCGCGACCACTACGGCCGCAAAGACTACTGGGTGTTCATCTACGAGGCGAACGCAAGCCGCCTGAAGAGCCCGAACCTGATAGCGCCGGGCACCCGCGTGGAGATTCCCTACCTGGGCGAGCATCCCGCGCTCGACCCCGAGTTGCGCGCCCGCGCCCGCAAGCTTGCCGCCGAGTTCTCGGAACGCTATAATCTGTAACTATCGGCGACTCACGAGAAATACTCCGGTGAAAACGAGGGCCACGGCCAGCGCTTTCTCCG
>CAYUUN010000015.1:0-42817 GCA_964447895.1 uncultured Bacteroides sp.
ATCTGTGTCGGTCATGTCAGTTTCAGGTATTTACCCACAAAATTACTGATTTTTTGGAAAATTCGCAATTCGTCAACACATTATTTAAAGAACAAATTAAAAAGCCCCATCGGCGCCGGGAGGGCAACGACGGGGCTAAAACAGGTGTATTATGCTTTATTTCAGGGAGATGGTGACGATGGACATGGGAGGCATGGCCACGTTCAGGGTGCCGTTCTTCACCTTGGCGCCGTTGAAGGCCTTGAGGCTCACGGCCTCGGGCGCGCCGAAGTCGTTGTAGTCGTTGACGGAAGCGGCTGTGAGAATCTGTGCACCCTGCACTTTGAGCTTGAGGGCGCCGAGATCCACGGCCACATCGTTGGCCTTCTCGAGCGAGGTGTTGGTGAGCGAAATGGTGTAAACTCCGTCTTTTTCGGAGCAGGTGGCGCTTACTTCAGGCACATCGTTGCGACCCTCTACGCTGCGGGTGGAGGTGGAAACGGCCAGGGGCACGAGGCGAGCGTCCTGATGGGGCACATACATCTTGAACACGTAGTAGGTGGGCGTGAGCACCATCTCGGCGTCGCGGGTGAGCACCATGGCCTGCAGCACGTTGGCCAGCTGGGCTATATTGGCCATGTGCACACGGGCGGCGTTGTCGTGGAAGATATTGAGGGTGAGGGCGGCCACGATGGCATCGCGCATGGTGTTCTGCTGGTAGAGGTGGCCGGGATTGGTGCCGGGTTCCACTTCCCACCAGGTGCCCCACTCGTCCACCATGAGGCCCTTGGTCTTGTCCGGGTCGAAGCGGTCCATAATCTCGCTGTGGCGTTCCACCAGGGTCTTCATGTCGAGACAGATGGCGAGGGTGCGGTAGTAGTCGGCAGCGTCGAACACGGTGGCCGAGCCCTTGCTGTTCCAGTCGCCCACGCTGTAGTAGTGCATGGACACACCGTTGAAGTGATACATGGCATCGCGCATCAGCACCTCGGTCCAGTTGTAGTCGCCGGCATTGGCTCCGGACGCTATCTTGTAGAGCTTGTTGCCGGAGAAATCGCGGCAGTAGGTCTGATAGCGGCGGTAGACATTGGCGTAGAAATCGGCGGTGAAATTGCCGCCGCAGCCCCAGCTTTCGTTGCCCACGCCCAGATATTTGAGGTGCCAGGGCTTTTCGCGGCCGTTGGCTTTGCGCAGCTCGGCCATGGGGCCGTCGGCAGCAGTGATGTATTCCACCCACTTTGCCAGCTCCTCAACGGTGCCGCTGCCCACGTTGCCGCTCAGATAAGGCTCGCAGCCCAGCAGCTCGCAGAAGTTGAAGAATTCGTTAGTGCCGAAGGAGTTGTCTTCCACGGTGCCACCCCAGTTGGTGTTCACCATCACCGGGCGCTTGTCGCGGGGACCGATGCCGTCCATCCAGTGGTATTCGTCGGCGAAGCAGCCGCCGGGCCAGCGCAGCACGGGCACATGCAGCTCGCGCAGGGCTTCGAGCACGTCGTTGCGGTAGCCCTGAGTGTTGGGTATTCCGGATTCCTCGCCCACCCAGATACCGCCGTAGATACAGCGGCCGAGGTGCTCGGCAAATTGTCCGTAGATTTCTTTCTTGATCACGGGAGCGTCGGCCGCGGGCAGCAGCTGCACCGTCGACGTAGCCGCGGGAGCGGCCCATGCACACAGTCCGGCAGCGGATGCCAGGAGTGCGACAACAGTTGATTTAAGGCTCATGTATTGAATTAATTTTGGTATTTTGCGCAAATTTACGGATATTTGCGCGAAAATACAAATATATGGAAATGGACCGCGCAAAAGACAGAGAAGAATTTGAAAAGCTGCTGAAAGATACCGGACGCGAAGGCATGGACTACGTGCTGGCCGACCTTGACGACCTGGGATTTTTCGAGGCCCCGGCATCGGCCGGACACCACCTCAACAAAGCCGGCGGCCTGGTGCGCCACTCGCTCAACACCTACCACGCGGCCATGGCCGTGTACAACGGCATGAAAGAGCTCGAGCCCTCGCTTGCGGCCGAGGTGAAACCGGAAAGCATAGCCATCGCCGCCCTGCTCCACGATGTGTGCAAGGCCGATATATACAAGCGCACCACGAAAAAGCGCCGCGACCAGCTGGGCAACTGGGTGGACAGCGAGGGCTACAAGGTGAGCTACCGCAACTTCCCCATGGGCCACGGCGAGAAAAGCGTGATATGGCTGCTGTGTGCCGGCCTGGCGCTGAACGACGACGAGATGCTGGCCATCCGCTGGCACATGGGCGCCTGGGGCTTAAACATGAACAGCCTGGAGGACACACGCAGCTACGACACGGCGCGCAAGATATATCCGCTTGTGTCCATAATCCACAGCGCGGATACCCTTGCGGCCAGTCTGCTGGAGCGCACGGCCGAAGAACTGGACGAGATCTAAGCTAAGAGCTGTCCAGCTCTCCGGCCCTGCCGCTCAATAATTCACCATGTCGCCGCTGAGATACTTGTCGTAGGCGCTCATGTCGATGAGGCCGTGGCCCGAGAGGTTGAAGAGTATCACCTTCTCCTCGCCTGTCTCCTTGCACTTGAGTGCCTCCTTGATGGTGGCGGCGATGGCGTGGCACGACTCCGGAGCCGGGATTATACCCTCGCTGCGGGCGAAGAGCACGCCGGCATCGAACGATTCCACCTGCTCGATATCCACGGCCTCCATGAAGCCGTCTTTAAGCAGCTGCGACACTATCACGCCCGCGCCATGGTAGCGCAGACCGCCGGCGTGCACGTTCGGCGGCACGAAGTTGTGGCCCAGCGTGTACATGGGCAGCAGCGGCGTGTAGCCTGCCTCGTCGCCGAAGTCGTAGCGGAATTCGCCGCGAGTGAGCTTGGGGCAAGATGCCGGTTCGGCGGCTATGAAGCGTGTATTGCGTTCGCCGGTGAAATTATGGCGCATGAAGGGGAATGCCAGGCCGCCGAAGTTGGAACCGCCGCCAAAGCAGGCTATCACCACATCGGGGTATTCTCCGGCCAGGGCCATCTGCTTCTCGGCCTCGAGGCCTATGACCGTCTGGTGCAGCGACACGTGGCTGAGCACGGAGCCCAGGGTGTACTTGCAGTCGGGCGTGGTCTGCGCCAGCTCCACAGCCTCGGAGATGGCCGTGCCCAGCGAACCCTGGTGGCGGGGATTGGCCGTGAGGATGTCCTTGCCTGCGCGGGTCGACATCGAGGGCGACGGCGTCACCTGGGCGCCGAATGTCTGCATCATGCTGCGGCGATAGGGCTTCTGTTCGTAGCTTATCTTCACCTGATACACGGCTGCCTCGAGGCCGAAAAGGCTGGCGGCGTAGGCCAGCGACGCGCCCCACTGGCCGGCACCGGTCTCGGTGGTCACGTTCTTCACGCCCTCCTGCTTGCAGTAGAATGCCTGGGGGATGGCCGAATTGAGCTTGTGCGAGCCCATGGGGCTCACGCTTTCGTTCTTGAAATAGATATGGGCCGGCGTGCCCAGGGCCTTTTCCAGTCCGTAGGCTCTGACGAGCGGCGTTGTGCGGTAGTATTTGTACATCTCGCGCACTTCCTCCGGAATGTCTATCCAGGCGTCGGTCTGGTTCATCTCCTGGCGGCAGAGCTCCTCGGCGAAGATGGGAAAGAGGTCTTCGGCGCGCAGTGGCTCCTTTGTGGCGGGGTTCAGGGGAGGCATGGGCTTGTTGGGCATCTCGGCCTGTATGTTGTACCAGCGACGCGGAATTTCTTCTTCCGGAAGCATGAATCGCTTTTTCTTTTCGCTCATAATTTTCGGTTTTTAATGGAGTTTTGATTGGTTTTACAATCGCAAATGTAGCACATTCACCACAACAAACAAAATTTTTTAAACAAAATATAATTTGCACCAAACATCCAAATTAATGGTCGTTTTTTCCTATTTTTCAAATTTCGTAAGTATTAGCTCTCGATATTACGGCAATTTTGCTATTTTTGCATAAGGTTTTGTACGAAACAACAGGATGAAAACATCAGAAATTGATATTTTCGACATCGACGCCGGCAATATTTCCGAGCGCCAGAGCCGGGTTCAGCTCGACCAGAACGCATTCATGCTGTGCACGGTCGGCGAAGTGGACCTGCTCATGGATGGCAAAAAGTACACCCTGCGTGCAGGCGACATGTACATTTACCCCACCCTTTCGCAAACCGTGGTGCGCCGCTACACCCCCGACTTTCGGGGCGTGGGAGGAGCGGCCGACTTTGAATGGGTGCTTTCGGCCCTCGAAGCCGTGAGCCACACCGAGCGCCTGCTCCAGATCCGCAACCATCCCCTCGTGCGCCTTTCGGCCAGCCAGTATGAAAGAATCCTGGAAATGGTCAGGATGGTGCGCAGGCGTCGCACGCAGCCCAGCGCGTTCAGCGACAGCATAGTCATGTCCATGATACACACGCTGCTCTTCGAGTTGATGGATGCCTATGTGGACAACACTCCCGGCGACATTCCGCCGATGAGCCGCGCCGACAGCGTGTTCATGAAATTTCTCTCGGTGCTTTCGCATGAATTCCGCGAGCACCGCGAGGTGAGCTACTATGCCTCGCGCCTCAACCTCACGCCGCGCTACTTCGCCACCATCGTGCGCGACCGCTCCGGCATGTCGCCCGGAGGCTGGATTGCCCGCTTCGTCATAGCCGAAGCAAAGCGCCTGCTGTCCAATCCGGATTCGAGCGTAAAGGAAGTGGCCGTGACGCTCAACTTCCCGAACCAGTCGTTTTTCGGCCGCTACTTCCGCCAGAACACCGGCACATCGCCGGGCGAATACCGCAAAAGCAAAATTTGACGGGTCTTATATATTTTTAAGTATTATGGCGCAGGAGACGGCACGGTTTTTGCTGCTTTTTTTGTATCTTTGCAAGTTAAACGACGCATCAAATGAAATATCCCGCCATATTACTCCTGCTCGCATGTGCTCCCGCCGCACATGCCCTTAGTTTTCAAGGGTCTGCATTCAAGGTGATTGAGATTCCCGCCGAGGCTTCGACGGGGCTTGATGCCGTGTGGGTGGTGCGCGATGCTGCCGGCGTGGAAGTGACGTGCGACGGCGGCGCGGCATCCTGGAGCAGTTTCGGCGCCTCGGGAGCGGCGTATGCCCGGGATATTGCATCGGGCGTTGCAAGCATTCGACTCGAAGGCGGCGACTGCGGCCTCGCCGTGGACGACGGCTCGCGGCCGCGCTACTACTGGATTGTGGACTACTCCCGCCACGAGCTCGAGCTGGAGAGTGCCGCTGCCAGCGATGGCGACTACGGCTGCGACCGCGTGCAAATCGCGGTGCAAGGAAGCGCCGATGCCATTCACTACTACAGCATCAACGGCCGAGAGCTCACGCTCGACCGCGACATAGCCGTGCAGTACCCCACCCTGGTGGCCGACCGCGACAACGCCACCTTCGTGGCCTCCACAGCCAGCGTTTCCCTGCCCTATATCGCAGGCAGCGCGCTCGTAGCGGCGCCGCTTTGCGACACCCGGTTCACGATTTCCGGCGACCGTTTTCTCCGCGAATGGGGCGAGGAGCAGCTGGTCCACACCCCCGACTACAAGGCTATTGCCGTGCAAGCCATCACCACCGCCACGCAAGCCGAACGCGACGCCGACAACGAGCAGAAGCCCGGCGGCGAAGGCCTTGGCGGCTCCGCGCCATGCGAGATAGAGTTCGCGGCAGCCACGAGCGACGCGGCGGTGTACACTGAGTGGCAGCTGTCGCGAATGCCCGACTTCGACATCCTCGACAACAGCTTCAACAGCAGCGACTGCAACATCACCTTCATGGAAAACGGCACCTTCTACGTGCGCTTCGTCGCCGCCAACGCCGATGGCTCTTGCAGCTGCACGAGCGACACCTACGAGGTCACCATCGGAGAGTCGAAACTACTGTGTCCCAACGCCTTCACGCCCTACACCAGCCCCGGCGTGAACGACGAATGGAGGGTGAGCTACCAGTCGATAGTAGAATTTAAGTGCGACATCTTCAACCGCTGGGGCGCCAAGATGATAAGCCTCACCGACCCGTCGCAGGGCTGGGACGGCAAGTACAACGGCAAAAACGCCGGCCCGGGTGTTTACTATTACGTGATAAACGCGCGCGGGGCCGATGGCAAGGTCTACAAACTGAGCGGCGACATCAACATCATTTCGTCACGCGACAACACAAGCACTTTCAATCAGGAATAATCTATATCTATAAATAATATGACCGCAAAAACAATAATCATAATACTCGCCGCCGCAGCTGCCTGCTGCAACGGCGCAGCGGCGCAGCAGCCCACCCACAGCAAGGTGTTCTCGCGCGTGGTGAGCCCCGATGTGCCCGCCAAGGCCACCCTGTGCGGCAAGCCGGTGGACCTCGACCGCAGCGACATGTACGAGCGCCTCGACCGCGAACTCACGTCGATGGCCTACACCCACGGCACCACCCTGCTCACCATAAAGCGCGCCAACAAATACTTTCCCGTGATGGCGCACATCCTCAAGGCCAACGGTGTGCCCCTCGACATGCTCTATCTGGCCTGCGTCGAGAGCTCGCTCAATCCGCGCGCCCTCTCGGCCGCCAAGGCCGGCGGCATCTGGCAGTTCATGCCCGCCACGGCCAAGCAGTATGGCCTGGAGGTGAGCGAAGAGGTGGACGAGCGCTACAACATAGAGAAAGCCACCGCCGCTGCATGCCGCTACCTGAAGAATGCAGTGGCCAAATACGGCGGCGACTGGGCCTCCGTCATGGCCGCCTACAACGGCGGCATGGCACGCATCAGCTCCGAGCTGGAAAAGCAGCAAGCCAAGACTGCCTACGACCTGCACCTCACTGACGAGACATCGCGATACATGTTTCGCATCCTGGCCATGAAGATGATTATGGAGAACCCCGCGGCCTATGGCTTCGACCTGCGCCGCGAGCAGCTATACTTCGCGCCGGAATACAAGGAGGTGAACGTGAGCGGCCCGGTTGAAGACTGGGCGCAATGGGCCATCGACAACGGCACCACCTATCGCCAACTGCGCGAGGACAACCCGTGGATACGCGCGCGCAAGCTCACGAACAAGACCGGAAAGACTTACACCGTGAAGGTGGCCAAACCCGCATCGCTCAGCCGCTCGCGGCAGCAGAAAAAAGTGTACAACGAAAACTGGATAAGACAATGAACAAGACTCCCGAAAACATCACGGCAGGCGACGTTCTCGAGGTGACCGGTGCACGCGTGCACAACCTCAAGAACATCGATGTCACGATTCCGCGGCGAGCCCTCACCGTTGTCACCGGCCTCAGCGGCTCCGGAAAGAGTTCGCTGGCCTTCGACACTATCTTTGCCGAAGGACAGCGCCGGTATATCGAGACATTCTCGGCCTACGCCCGCAACATGCTGGGCTCGCTCGAGAGGCCCGATGTGGACCGCATCACGGGCCTCAGCCCGGTCATCGCCATCGAGCAGAAGACCGTGAACCGCAACCCGCGAAGCACCATAGGCACCACCACTGAGATTTACGACTTCCTGCGCCTGCTCTACGCCCGCGCCGGCCATGCCCGCAGCTACAAGAGCGGAAAGGAGATGGTGCGCTACACCCGCGAGCGCATCGTGGCCCTGATTCTCGAGCGCTACGCCGGCCGTAAAATCTACATCCTGGCGCCGGTGGTGCGCAACCGCAAGGGCCACTACAAGGAGCTATTCGAGCAGCTGCGCAAGAAAGGTTTCCTGCACGCCCGCGTGGACGGCGAGCTCATGGAAATCACCCCCGGGCTACGCCTCGACCGCTACAAGAACCACTCGGTGGAGATTGTGGTCGACCGCCTGGCCGTCAACGACAAAGACGAGCAGCGCCTCGACGGCAGCGTGGAAAACGCGCTGCGCCACGGCGACAAGCAGCTGATGATCTACTGCCCCGACGACGATTCCGTGGCCTACTACAGCCAGAGCCTAATGGACCCTGACACCGGTCTGAGCTACCGGGAGCCCGCGCCCCACAATTTCTCCTTCAATTCGCCGCAGGGCGCCTGCCCCTACTGCAAGGGCCTGGGCTACGTCGACATCGTGGACAGCGAGAAGGTGATTCCGAATCCCGGGCTGAGCATCCACGACGGCGCCATCGTGCCCTTGGGCAAGTATCGCAACACAATGATTTTCTGGCAGATTTCGGCCATCTGCGAGAAAAACGGCTACACGCTGAAGACTCCCGTCAAGGACCTGAGCGAAGAAACCCTGCGCGAGATTCTCAACGGCACGAACGAGCGCCTCGAGCTCAAGAACGACACGATGAGCACCACCCACTACTTCCAGAGCTACGAGGGACTCATTAAATATATAGAGATGCAGCAGAGCGACGACGCCGGAGCGGCCGCCAACAAGTGGAGCGGGCGCTTCTTCTCGCGCGTGGAATGCCCGGAATGTCACGGCGACCGCCTCAACCGCGAGGCGCTGCATTTCTTTGTCGACGGCATGAACATTGCCCGGCTCACGCGCATGGACATAGGTCGCCTGCACGAGTGGAGCAGCACCGTGCTCGACCGCATGGACTCGCGCGACCGCGCCATTGCCTCGGAGATAATCAAGGAAATCAACACCCGCCTGCGTTTCCTGGTGGATGTGGGCCTGGAATACCTGCAGCTCAACCGCGCCTCCGCCACCCTGAGCGGCGGCGAGAGCCAGCGCATCCGCCTGGCCACGCAGCTGGGCTCGGAGCTCGTGAACGTGCTCTACATCCTCGACGAGCCGTCGATAGGCCTCCACCAGCGCGACAACCGCCGCCTCATCGAAGCGCTCCAGCGGCTGCGCGACGCCTCCAACTCCATCATCGTGGTGGAGCACGACAAAGACATTATGCTCGCGGCCGACTATGTGATAGACATCGGGCCGGGCGCCGGACGCAAGGGCGGCAACGTGGTGTTTCAGGGCACGCCGGAAAAGCTGCTCGAAACATCGTGCCTCACGGCCGAATACCTGAACGGACGCCGCCGCGTGGAGATGCCCGCCGAGCGCCGCAGCGGCAACGGCAAGCACCTGCGGCTGCTGGGTTGCACGGGCCACAACCTGCGCGACGTCGACCTCGACATTCCCCTGGGTACGCTCACATGCGTGTGCGGCGTGAGCGGCTCCGGAAAATCGTCGCTCATAGCCGGCACCCTGCAGCCCATCCTGGGCCGCGACCTCTACCGCGCCCAGACCGAGCCGCTGCCCTACCGTGAAATCCTGGGCCTCGAAAACATCGACAAGGTCGTGACCGTGGACCAGACGCCCCTGGGCCGCACGCCGCGCTCCAATCCTGCCACCTACACCGGAGTGTTCTCCGACATCCGCTCGCTCTTCGTAGGACTCCCCGAAGCGAAGATCCGCGGCTACAAGCCGGGGCGTTTCTCCTTCAATGTGGCCGGCGGCCGCTGCGAGGTGTGCAACGGCAACGGCTACCGCACCATCGAGATGAATTTCCTGCCCGATGTGCTGGTGCCCTGCGAGGCATGCGGCGGCAAGCGCTACAACCGCGAGACACTCGAGGTGCGCTACAAGGGCAAGAGCATCGCCGACGTCCTGGACATGACCATCAACCAGGCCGTGGAGTTTTTCGCCGGCATCCCCACCATACTCAAGAAAATCAAGGTGCTGCAGGAAATAGGCCTCGGCTACATAAAGTTGGGACAGCCGTCGAGCACCCTGAGCGGCGGCGAAAACCAGCGCGTGAAGCTGGCCACCGAGCTGGCCAAGAAAGACACGGGACGCACCCTGTTTATCCTCGACGAGCCCACCACCGGACTGCATTTCGACGATGTGAACACCCTCATGGGCATCCTCAACAAGCTCGTGGACCGCGGCAACACCGTGCTGGTGATAGAGCACAACCTCGACGTGATCCGCAGCGCCGACCACATAATAGACATGGGTCCCGGAGGCGGCGAGCACGGCGGATGCATCGTGGCCACCGGCACGCCGGAAGAAATCGCCGCCACCGACTCTCCCACATCTTCGTTCATAAGGGAAGAACTTGCCTCATATCACAAAAAATCATAACACAAGTATATGCTCACCTACAACAACCACATGAAAAAGCTCGTGTTGCCCGAATACGGCCGCAACATACAGAATATGGTGGACCGCTGTCTCGAAATCGAAGACCGCGAGCAGCGCAACGCCGCAGCCGCCACCACCGTGGCCGCCATGATGCGCCTGTTCCCGCCCACGGGACCCACCGAAGAATACCGTCGCAAGCTGTGGGACCATCTCATAATCATGAGCGGCTATAAGCTCGACGTGGACACTCCCTACGACATGCCCCTGCCGCCGGCCGAAGGCGAAAAGCCCGAAGCGCTCTACTACAACACCGACCCTGCGCGCCGCCGCCACTACGGCCGCCTGCTCGAGCTGAGCGTGGCTGCCGCCGCCGACATGCCCGAAGACCCTGAGCGCCACGAGCTGCTCGTGCTGGTGGGCAACCAGATGAAGAAACTGCTCCTGGCCATCAACCCCGAGGGCGTGGAGAACAGCCGCGTCTACCGCGACCTCTACGAAATGAGCGACGGACGCATCCGTGTGGATGCCGAGACACTGCCGCTGCACGAGTTCAACATCATAGCCCCGCCGTCGAACAAGAAAAAGAAAAAGCGCAAATGATCCTGCTCACCGAACTTGAGCCCATAGGCCGCACCACCAAGACCCACGGCCTGCGCGGCGAGCTTTCGGCCGAACTCGACACCGACTGCGATGTCGAGGCCCTGCAACACATGGTGATGCGCATCGACGGCATCTTCGTGCCGTTCCGCATCGAGTCGCTGAGGTTGCGCGGGAGCGCCGGCGCGCTGGTGCAGTTTGCCGGCGTAGACAGCGCCGAGGAGGCAGCCCTCTACGTGGGGCTCGACCTCTACGCCCTGCGCCGCGAGCTTCCCGCCACCGGCGACGAAGAAGCTGAAGAAGAGGGCCTCTATGCCGAAGACCTCGAAAACTTCACCATCACCCGCCCCGACGGTACCCCACTGGGCACCATCGACGCCGTGGACACCACCACGATGAACACCCTGCTGCACGTGGCCCTGCCTGATGGCCGCAGCGCCATGATACCCCTTGCGGAAGACTGGATATGCGACATCGACGCCGAGGCCCGAACCATAGCCATGGACGTGCCCGAATCACTTTTATCTCTTTGACACAATGGAATACAACGAAGACAACGCCATAGCCTACATGCGCAGCCACGTGGCCGGAGCCGAAGCCTACGACGACGACCAGCTGCTCAACCTCATAGACATTATTTTCGACTACTACGAAGAAAACGGCGACCTCGACATCGATGCCGAAGGCGACGATGACGACGACATCGAAGCTCTCGCGGCCCACGCAGCCAAGCTGCTGGCCAAGGACAAGGGCAACCTGATAGCACGGGAGCACATCGCCCCCCTCGTGGCCGCCGAAATCGAATACGAACTGTCGCTGATATGAACCTGAGCCTCCGACGCTTTCTTGCCTTCGCCGCCGGGCTGGCACTGCTGCTGTGCGTGCCCGCCACGTGCGCGGCACAGGACAATCTCAGCCTCGAGGAGCACCTGCAGATTCCCGCGGTGCCCCAGCGGCAACACGCGGCTGTTGCCGGCCGAGCTGGCCAGCTGGCCGAGCGGCTGCGCCACAAAGGCATGCGCACAGCCACCCTGCGCGACGGCGAAGTGGTGCTGGCGACGATGCCCTGCGACACACTATTCGCCGCGAACTCCACAGTGCCCAAGCGCGAGGCGCAGAAGCGCCTGCTGGGCCTGCAGGAGATAGTGCGCCGGCCCGGCGACTACAAAGTGCTCGTGGCCGTGCACACCGACGACACCGGCGACACCGACTACTCCGACGCCCTCTCCGAGGCACGCGCCAGCGCCATAGACGAGCTGCTGTGGCAGATGGCCGACGGCGTGGACACCAACGTGGTGATCTACGGCATGGGAAAAGACGAACCGCTCAACGACAACTCCACGCGGCAGCACCGCCGTGCCAACCGGCGCGTGGAATTCTACATCGTGCCCTTGGACATGTAAGCACTTTTTCGTAATTTTGCATTCAAAACAGAATCACTCATAATATATTATGGCAATAGAACTCAAAGGCCTCACGAAACGCAGCGAAAACTACTCGCAGTGGTACAACGAACTCGTTGTAAAGGCCGACCTCGCTGAACAGTCGGCCGTGCGCGGCTGCATGGTTATCAAGCCCTACGGCTACGCTATCTGGGAAAAAATGCAGCAGACCCTCGACAGCATGTTCAAGGCCACCGGCGTGCAGAACGCCTATTTCCCCCTGCTCATCCCCAAGTCGTTTCTGTGCCGCGAGGCCGAGCACGTTGAAGGCTTTGCCAAAGAATGTGCCGTAGTGACCCACTACCGCCTCAAGAACGACCCCAACGGCAACGGCGTTGTCGTTGACCCCGACGCCCGCCTGGAAGAAGAGCTCATCGTGCGTCCAACCTCGGAGACCATCATCTGGGGCACATATAAAAACTGGATACACAGCTACCGCGACCTCCCCATCCTGTGCAATCAGTGGGCCAACGTGATGCGCTGGGAGATGCGCACCCGCATGTTCCTGCGCACAGCCGAGTTCCTCTGGCAGGAAGGCCACTGCGCCCACGCCACGGCCGAGGAAAACGAGGCACGCACCGTGCAGATGATCAACCTCTACGCCGATTTTGCCGAGAAGTACATGGCCATGCCCGTGATACGCGGCGTCAAGAGCGCCAACGAACGCTTTGCCGGCGCCCTCAACACCTACACCATCGAGGCCATGATGCAGGACGGCAAGGCGCTCCAGAGCGGCACCTCGCACAATCTGGGCCAGAACTTCGCCAAGGCATTCGACGTCACCTTCGTCAATAAGGAGAACAAGCCCGAACTCGTGTGGGCCAACTCGTGGGGCGTTTCGACCCGCCTCATGGGCGCTCTCATCATGACCCACAGCGACGACAACGGCCTGGTGCTCCCGCCCCATCTCGCTCCCATCCAGGTGGTGATCGTGCCCATCTTCAAGAACAACGAGCAGCTCGCAGCCATCTCCGAGGCCGTCAAGCCCATCGTGGACCGCCTCAAGGAACTGGGCGTGAGCGTCAAATACGACGATGCCGACAACAAGCGTCCCGGCTTCAAGTTTGCCGACTACGAGCTCAAGGGTGTGCCCGTGCGCCTCGCCATCGGTGCCCGCGACCTCGAGAACGGCACAGTCGAACTCATGCGCCGCGACACCCTCGAGAAAGAGACCCTGCCTCTGGCCGGCATTGCCGAGCACGTGGCCGGCCTGCTCGAGGATATCCAGAACAACATCTACGCCAAGGCGCTGAAGATGCGCGACGAGCGCACCTACGTGTGCGACAGCTACGACGATTTCAAGGCCCGCATCGACGGCGGCGGCTTCTTCCTGTGCCACTGGGACGGCACCACCGAGACCGAAGAGCGCATCAAGGAAGAGACAAAAGCCACTATCCGCTGCATTCCCCTCGACCAGCCCGACGAACCCGGCGTGTGCATGGTCACCGGCAAGCCCAGCGCCCGCCGCGTGATTATCGCCCGCAACTATTGATAACCGGCCGATGGATACCCCTCCGCGCATAGCCATAGTGCTCCCCTGCTACAACGAGCAGGAAGTGCTGCCCGCGACTGCCTCGACGCTGCTCGGGCTCCTCGACAGATTTACTGCCGAGGGGCTCGTGGCGCCGGACAGCTACATCCTTTGCAGCAACGACGGCAGCCGCGACACCACGGCCGCCATTATAGCCCGGCTGCACGAGGGCGACCCGCGCGTCAAGGGTATCACCCTGGCCCACAACCGCGGCCAGCAGGCCGCGTTGCTGGCCGGACTTATGACCGTGCGCGAACGCTGCGACGCCGCCATCACCATCGATGCCGACCTTCAGGACAACCCCGAGATGATGCGCGACATGATTGCGCTGTTTCGCGACGGCACCGACATCGTCTTTGGCGTGAGGGCCTCGCGCGAAAGCGACTCGCGCTTCAAGCGCTGGTCGGCCCAGGCATTCTACCGCTTTCAGAACGCCATGGGCCTTTCCACCATCTACAACCATGCCGACTACCGCCTGATGAGCCGGCGCGCCCTCGACATCCTCGCCCAATACGGCGAGAGCAACATCTACCTGCGCGGCATCATGCCTGACATTGGCCTCAAGACCGCCGTGGTGGAATATGCCCGCACGGAGCGCACCGCCGGCGAGAGCAAATACCCCCTGGGCAAGATGCTGTCGCTGGGCATCGACGGTATCACCTCGTTCACGGCCAAACCCATGCGCATGATTTTCGTGGTGGGTCTGGCGCTGCTCATAATCGACGTGCTGGTGGCCATCTGGGTTCTTTCGGCCTATATCGCCGGACACACCGTATCGGGCTGGGCGTCGCTCATGCTATCCGTGTGGTTCCTGGGCAGCCTCATACTCATTGCCATAGGCATCGTGGGCGAATATATCGGTAAAATTTTCACCGAGGTCAAGCACCGGCCCCGCTACAACATCATGGAGGAAATATTCTGATGGCAGAAGAACACGTAAACCTCGACCTGTTTGTTCCCGACCTCTCGTCGAACATCCCCCTGCCCTACGCCGACAGCGGCGTGCAGGCCGGCTTTCCCTCGCCGGCGTCGGACTACCTGCCCGAATCGTTCGATCTCAACCGCGAGATAGTGCGCCACCCGGCGGCCACATTCTACGCGCGCGTGCACGGCGACTCCATGATAGGCGAAGGCATCTCCGACGGCGACCTCATCGTGGTGGACCGCTCTCTCGAGCCCAAGGACGGCGACCTGGTGGTGTGTGCCGTCGACGCCGAGTTCACCCTCAAGCGCATCAAGATACGACCGGGAGCCGTGTGGCTCATCCCCAGCAACGAGCAGTTCGACCCCATTCTCGTGACCCCCGACAAGCGTTTCGAGGTGTGGGGCGTGGTCACCCACACCATCCGGCGCACCGACCGCCGATAACGAATATTTGCAAATTTGCCGCGAATTGATTAATTTTGCAAGCAAATTTCAATAAATAGCAACAAACCATGAACCGCCAACAGTTCGACAAGCTCGATTTAAGCATACTTTCGATGCTCTCCGGCAACGCCCGCAAGCCCTATCTTGAAATAGCTCGTGAGTGCGGCGTGAGCGGTGCAGCCGTGCACCAGCGCATCCAGCGCCTCACAGCCTCCGGCGTGATCCAGGGCTCGGAATGTATAGTCAACCCTGCGGCGGTGGGCTACGAAACATGCGCCTATGTGGGATTCTATCTCCGCGACCCCTCGCAGTTCAACCATGTGATCTCCGAGCTCAGCAAGATTCCCGAAGTGGTGGAATGCCACTTCACCACCGGCCAGTATGACATCTTCGTTAAACTCTACGCCCACAACAACGACCACCTCCTCACCATTCTGCAAGACCAGATTCAGTCGCTGGGCCTTGCCCGCACCGAAACCATGATAAGCTTCAAGGAAGCTTTCAGGCGCCAGGTGCCCGTGGGCAACGACAAGCCTGACGACGAATGAATCTCGAGCCACTGCTTTCCTTCAGCTCCCCTTCCCCCCTTGTGATAGCCGGCCCGTGCAGCGCCGAAAGCGCCGCACAGATGCTCGACGCAGCCCGTGGCGTAGCTGCCGCGGGCGCCTCCGTGTTGCGAGCGGGTGCATGGAAACCGCGCACCAAGCCGGGAGGCTTTGAAGGCTATGGCGCCGAAGCCCTGCCGTGGATTGTAGACGCGGCGCGGGCCGCAGGGCTGCCAGCGTGCACGGAAGTGGCCACGGCGGCGCACGTGCGCATGGCTCTCGAGGCCGGGATAGACATGCTGTGGATAGGGGCTCGAACGACGGCCAACCCCTTTGCCGTGCAGGAGATAGCCGATACCCTGGCGGAAATGCACGCGAGCTTGCCCGTTCTCATAAAAAACCCCGTGAGCCCCGATGTTGAGCTGTGGATAGGAGCGCTCGAGCGCATCAACGCCGCCGGTATCACCCGCCTGGCGGCCGTGCACCGCGGTTTCGGCACCTATGGCGACACCTACTACCGCAATAGCCCCCAGTGGCGTGTGCCCATCGAACTGCACCGCCGGCTGCCCGAGCTGCCCCTGATATGCGACCCCAGCCACATTGCCGGAAGGGTTGAAATAGTCGACGAAGTGGCCCGCCAGGCCATCGACCTGGGCTTCGATGGCCTCATGGTGGAAGTGCACTGCCGCCCCTCGGAGGCTCTGAGCGACGCCCGGCAGCAGCTCACGCCCGCGCAATTGGCCGATCTGCTGGGCCGCCTGCGCGTGTGCGCCCCGGGCAATCCCGGCCCGGAAAGCCTGGCCGACCTGCGCGCCCGGATAGACAGCATCGACGACCGCCTGCTGGCCCTGCTGGCCGAACGCATGGCCGTGACCGACGAAGTGGGGCGCCTCAAGCAGCGCGAGGGCATGCCCGTGGTGCAACCCGAGCGCTACAACGCCCTGATGGGGCTGCGCAGCGAGAATGCCGCCGCCCGGGGCCTCGATCCGGCCTTCGTGCGCACGGTGCTCGCCGCCATCCATGAAGAAAGCGTGCGCCGGCAGCTGGATATTGTGAGTAGACAGCTTTTTTCGTAACTTTGCAGCATGATTTCGATAAATAATCTTTCGGTGGAGTTTTCCGCCAAATCTTTGTTCGACAATATCAGCTACGTCATAAATCCGCGGGACAAGATAGCTCTCGTGGGAAAAAACGGTGCGGGAAAGAGCACCATGCTCAAGATAATCGCCGGCCTGCAGCGGCCCACTTCGGGCACCGTGGCCGTGCCGCAGGACGTGACAGTGGGCTATCTGCCGCAGCAGATGGTGCTTGAAGACACGCTCACCGTAAAGGAAGAAGTGCGCAAGGCCTTCTCCCACATCGACGACATGCAGGCGCGCCTCGACGCCATGAACGAGCAGCTGGCCGAGCGCACCGACTACGACTCGCCATCCTACAACGAACTGATAGAGCGCATGACAGCCCTCACCGAGCAGCTGGCCATGAGCGGCAGCGACAACTGCGAGGCCGAAATGGAGAAGACCCTCATGGGCCTGGGCTTCCTGCGCACCGACTTCGACCGCCCCACCTCGGAATTTTCCGGAGGCTGGCGCATGCGCATAGAGCTGGCAAAGCTGCTGCTGCGCCGCCCCGACGTGCTCCTGCTTGACGAGCCCACCAACCACCTCGACATCGAGTCTATCCAGTGGCTCGAAAGTTTCCTGGCCACAAAAGCCAAGGCTGTGGTGCTCGTGAGCCACGACCGCGCCTTCATCGACAACGTGACGAACCGCACCATCGAGATATCACTGGGTAAAATCTACGACTACGCCGTGAACTACAGCCACTTCGTGGAGCTGCGGCGCGAGCGCATCGAGCAACAGATGCGCGCCTATCAGAACCAGCAGAAACAGATAGCCGACACCGAGCAGTTCATCGAGCGCTTCCGCTACAAGGCCACCAAGGCCGTGCAGGTGCAGAGCCGCATGAAGCAGCTGGCTAAAATAGAAAGAATTGAGGTGGACGAGGTGGATACCGCGCATCTCAACCTGCGTTTTCCCCCGGCGCCCCGCTCCGGCGACTTCCCTCTGATACTCGAAGACGTGGGTAAAGCCTACGGCGCCCACCAGGTGTTCGACCACTGCACGTTCACCATCCGCCGCGGCGAAAAAGTGGCTTTCGTGGGCAAGAACGGCGAGGGCAAATCCACGCTCGTCAAGTGCATCATGGGCGAAATACCCTTCACCGGCCACCTCAAGGTGGGACACAACGTGAAAATAGGCTATTTTGCCCAGAACCAGGCGCAGCTGCTCGATGGAGAGATCACCGTGTTCGACACCATCGACCGCGTGGCCGTGGGCGACATCCGCCTGAAAATCCGCGACATACTGGGTGCGTTCATGTTCGGCGGCGAAGCCTCGGACAAAAAAGTGAAGGTGCTGAGTGGCGGCGAGAAAACCCGCCTGGCCATGATACGCCTGCTGCTGGAGCCTGTGAACCTGCTCATTCTCGACGAGCCCACCAACCACCTCGACATGGCCACGAAAGACATCCTCAAGCAGGCCATCCGCGACTTCGACGGCACGGTGATAGTGGTGAGCCACGACCGCGAATTTCTCGACGGCCTTGTGACGAAGGTCTACGAATTCGGCGGAGGACAGGTGCGCGAGTGTCTCGGCGGCATCTATGAATTTCTTGAGAAAAAGCGCATAGCGTCGCTTCAGGAGCTCGAGCGCAGCAAGCCCGCCCCCCAGCCTGCCGCACCCAAGACAGAGAAGCCGGCTGCCGCCCCCAAGCCTCAGGCAGCTCCGCAACCTGCCGCTCCCAAGCTGAGCTACGCCGAGCAGCGCGAGCGCGAAAAAGCCGTGAAGCGCGCCGCAAAGCGCGTGGAAGACGCCGAAACACAGATAGCGGAACTTGAGGCGCGCATTGCCGCCATCGAGGCAGAAATAGCCGCCGGAAACACCCCGCCCGACATCTACGACCGCCATGCGGCTGCCACCAAGGAGCTCGAAAACGCCATGAGCCTCTGGGAACTCGCCGGCATGGAGCTCGAAGAACTCAAGAGCCGCTACGGCATGCAGTAGGGCTTTGATTTTCGGGTAAAAATCCGTATATTTGCAAGGTTTTTCGCACAGCACAGCACTATGTTTGGAATCAAGCGGTTATATACGTTCATGTTGCAGCGGTTTCTGCCGGTGTTCACCATGACATTCTTCATATCGCTCTTCGTGGTGCTCATGCAGTTTCTGTGGCGCACGATCGACGATCTCGTGGGCAAAGGCCTGTCCATCGAGGTTTTGGGCGAGCTCTTCTTCTACGCCGCCCTCACCATGGTGCCCACCGCCCTGCCCCTGGCCGTGCTGCTGGCCTCGCTGATGACCTTCGGCAACCTGGGCGAGCGCTTCGAGCTCACTGCCATGAAAGCATCGGGCGTGTCGCTGTTCAAAATCATGCGTCCGCTCATCATTTTGATGATTTTCATCAGCGTGGGTGCCTTCTTCTTCCAGAACAACCTCCTGCCGGTGGCGCAGACCAAAATGTGGACATTGCTTTTCAGCGTGCGCCAGAAGTCGCCCGAAATGGAGATTCCGGAGCGCTCGTTCTACGACCAGATTCCGAACATGAATCTCTACATCGAGCGCAAGAATCCCGACACCGGCATGCTCTACGACATGATCATCTACGACGTGACGAACGGCATGGACAATTCGCGCGTGATACTGGCCGACAGCGGAAAATTCAGTTTCACGGAAGACAAGACGCGCCTGTTTCTGCACCTCTACAACGGCGAAATGTTTGAAAACCTGCGCGACAACTCGATGGGAGCGGCATCCAGGCGCTACATGCCCTTCCGCCGCGAGAACTTCGTAGACAAGCAGATATACTTTGCCTTCGACGCCAATTTCAACCGCATGGACGAAGGCGGCATGCGCAGCCAGTACATAGGCCAGAACATCAGCCAGCTGCGCCACAGCATCGACAGCATAGGCCAGCAGGTGGACAGCGTGGGCGACATCTATGCCGGGGAGCTGCGCAGCGCCGGCGTCATGGGCATAGGCAATCAGCGCCACAGCTACGGCCACTCGCCCGCGGCACCCGCGGCGCACTCGCGCTCGCTTCGCCCCGCCATCAGGGCTGAGGAAATAGACCTTGATTCCGTGTTCAACGCCCCCACCCCGGCCATGGCCAAGACCTATCTCAACCAGGCGCTTAACGCCGCGCGGCGCCATCGCCAGGAGTACGAGTTCAAGAGCATGGCCCTGAGCGACCAGGCACGCCTGATGCGCCGCCACGACATAGAACTGCAGAAGAAGTTCACGCTGTCGTTTGCCTGCATCATCTTCTTCTTCATAGGCGCGCCGCTCGGCGCCATCATCAAAAAGGGCGGCCTGGGCACACCCCTGGTCGTGAGCGTGCTGCTGTTCATCTTCTACTTCATCATCGACAACGCCGGCTACAAGATGGCCCGCGACGGCAAGGTGCCCGTGTGGGAAGGCATTTGGCTCAGCTCCATAGTGTTGCTGCCGCTCGGTGTGTTCTTCACCTACAAGGCCGTGGGCGACAGCGCCGTGTTCAACACCGATGCCTACATGAACCTGTTCCGGCGCCTCACCGGCCGCGAACTTCCGCGCGCCCTCGAGCCCAAGGAGATGGTCATGAACGAAATAGACCGCGGCCATGCTCTCGAGATGCTCCGGGCTTTCGAGCAACGGGTCGACACCGTGGAGGCAGCCGTAAAGAAAAGTCCGCTCAGCCGCCTGCCCTTCTCCCGCAAGACTGCCACAATCGACACAGACATGAACGCCCTGGTGGAATACCTGTCCGACACCCGCGACAAACACCTCGTGGCCCTTCTCAACCGCTATCCCTTCCGCGCCACGCCTCGACGCCTCGAAGGCATCAAGGCCACCACCGGCGCCATAATTCAATATCTCAGCACAAATGGAACAGAAAATAAAGCTTGACAACATAGCCGACGCCATTGCCGACATCCGCGACGGCAAGATGGTGATTGTGGTCGACGACGAAGACCGCGAGAATGAAGGCGACTTCATCGTGGCCGCCGAAAAAGTCACACCCGAGCAGGTGAACTTCATGCTCAAGAACGCCCGCGGCGTGCTGTGCGCCCCCATCACCACCGAGCGCGCCGACGAGCTCGACCTGCCCCATCAGGTGCAGAACAACACCTCGGTGCTGGGCACGCCATTCACCGTGACCGTCGACAAACTCGAAGGCTGCACCACCGGCGTGAGCGCCCACGACCGCTGCGCCACCATCCGCGCCCTGGCCGACCCGATGTCGACCCCGGCCACCTTCGGCCGCCCCGGCCACATCAATCCTCTCTACGCCCAGCCCCAGGGCGTGCTGAAGCGCGCCGGCCACACCGAGGCCGCCGTCGACCTGGCTCGCCTGGCCGGCCTGTCGCCCGCGGCCGCCCTGATGGAAATCATGGCCGACGACGGCACCATGATGCGCCTGCCCGAGCTGCGCCGCAATGCCGACCGCTGGGGCATGAAGCTAATCTCCATACGCGACCTCATAGCCTACCGCATGGCCACCGAGCAGCTCGTGGAGGAAGGCGTGGAAGTGGATATGCCCACGTGCTACGGCCATTTCCGCCTCATACCCTTCCGCCAGAAGAGCAACGGCCTGGAACACATAGCCATAATCAAAGGCGACCTGCACGACGGCGAGCCCGCGCTCGTGCGCGTGCACTCGTCGTGCGCCACCGGCGACATTTTCGGCTCGAAGCGCTGCGACTGCGGCGAGCAGCTGCACCGCGCCCTCGAAATGATTGAGAAAGAGGGTCGCGGAGCCGTGGTCTACCTCAACCAGGAAGGCCGCGGCATAGGCCTGATGGACAAAATCCGGGCCTACAAGCTGCAGGAGCAGGGACTCGACACCGTGGAGGCCAATATCCACTTGGGCCACGACGCCGACGAGCGCGACTACGGAGTGGGCGCCCAGATTCTTAACCTCCTGGGCATCCGCAAGATGCGGCTGCTCACCAACAACCCCATAAAGCGCATCGGGCTCGAAGGCTACGGCCTCGAAGTGGTGGAGAACGTGCCTATCGAGGTGGCCCCTAACCCCTACAACTATCGCTACATGCACACCAAGAAGGAGCGCATGGGCCACGACCTCAGCGAGGTTTAGTGGTCTAAATGTGACTGAAAATGCACTTTTCAGCCACATTATAGGGACTATTCGGAATTTTTTTGCCAATTTTGCACAAAATTTGAGTACAAGCCGGCTCTTAGTCTTGTTACTAACATATCGATATGAAATTTACGGCAAGTCAGATAGCCGCCGCAACAGGCGGCCGTGTCGAGGGAAATGAAAACGCTGCCGTGGGCTCTTTCGCCAAAATCGAGGAGGCCCGCGAAGGCGACATCACGTTCCTTGCCAATCCTAAATATACCCATTTCATCTACACCACAGGCGCCTCCGTCGTGCTTGTGGGCGACGACTTCGTGGCAGAGCACCCGGTGAAGGCCACCCTCATCCGCGTGCCCGACCCGTATGCCACCCTCTCCCGGCTCATGCAGATGGCCGATGCCGCCATCAATTCCCATCCGGAAGGCATAGAGCAGCCCTGCCACGTGGCTGAAGGAGTGGAGTTGCCAGAAGGCTGCTACGTGGGGGCATTCGCCTACGTGGGCGCTGGAGTCCGCATTGGCCGCAATGTCAAGATCTATCCCCAGGCGTATGTGGGCCACGGCGCTGTCATAGGCGACGGCACGGTGATATACCCCGGCGCGCGCATCTATCACGGATGCCACATCGGTGCACGTTGCATCATTCACGCCGGCGCCGTGATAGGCGCCGACGGATTCGGTTTCGCCCCCACTCCCGACGGCTCTTACAGCAAGATTCCCCAGCTGGGCATAGTGGAGATTGCCGACGACGTGGAAGTGGGTGCCAACACCACCATCGACCGCGCCACCATGGGCGCCACGCGCGTGGGCCCCGGCGCAAAGCTCGACAACCTCATCCAGCTGGCCCACAACACCGAGGTGGGCAGCAACACCGTGATAGCTGCACAGGCCGGCGTGGCCGGAAGCACCCACATAGGCAGCGGCTGCATGATAGGCGGCCAGGTGGGATTTGCCGGCCACATCCACGTGGGCGACGGCACCGTGATAGGCGCCCAGAGCGGCATCCCCAACAACGTGGAGGCCGGCAGCCGCCTCATGGGCTACCCCGCCGTGCCCGCCGGCGATTTCGCCCGCCGCGCCGTGTTCCTCAAGCGTCTGCCCGAGCTCTTCAGCCGCGTGGCCGCCCTCGAAAAAGATAAAAAATAAAAACGATATACGATGAAACAACTCACTCTCAGCAACCCCTTCACCCTCTCGGGAAAAGGACTGCACACAGGCGCCATGGTGGAAGCCACCGTGATGCCCGCGGCTGAAGGCCACGGATATAAATTTCAACGCACCGACGTCGAGGGCTCTCCCGTGATCGATGCTTTAGCCGAAAACGTTGTGAGCACCGAGCGCGGCACCGTAATCGGCAAAGGCGACGTCACCATCAGCACCATCGAGCACCTCATGGCCGCCCTCTACGCTGCCGGCGTAGACAACGCCCTCATCAAGGTGAACGCCTCCGAGGTGCCCATTCTCGACGGCAGCGCCAAGCCCTGGCTCGACGCCATCGAAGCCGCCGGCCTCGAAGAGCAGAAAGCCGACAAAGACTTCTATGTGGTGAAGCACAAGATAGAAGTGGCCGACGAAGAGACAGGCTCGAAAATCCTAATCCTTCCCGACGACGAATTCAGCGTCGAGGTGAAGGTCAACTTCGAGTCGCCCGTGCTCTCCAACCAGTATGCCTCGATGGAGCACATCGATGAGTTCGCCACCGAAATAGCCCCCTCCCGCACCTTCGTGTTCGTGCGCGAGATCGAGCCCCTCGTGCACGCCGGCTACATCAAGGGCGGCGACCTGGACAACGCCATCGTGATCTACGACAGCCCCATGAGCCAGGAGAGCCTCGACAAGATAGCCGACACCATGGGTGTGGCCCGTCGCACTGTCGACGGCTTCGGCTACATCAACGTCAAGCCCCTGGCCCACGACAACGAGCCCGCCCGCCACAAGCTGCTCGACATCGTTGGCGACATGGCCCTCATCGGCCGTCCCCTCAAGGGCAAGGTGATAGCCACCAAGCCCGGCCACGCCATCAACACCCGCGTGGCCAAGGAAATACGCCGCGACATCAAGCGCCAGGACATCCAGGCTCCCACCTACGACCCCAATGCCACGCCGCTGATGGACAACAACGCCATCCGCAAGCACCTGCCCCACCGCTATCCCTTCCTGCTCGTCGACAAGATCATCGAGCAGGGCGACAGCTACATCGTGGGCGTGAAGAACGTCACCACCAACGAGCCCTTCTTCCTGGGCCACTTCCCGCAGGAGCCCGTGATGCCCGGTGTGCTCCTCATCGAGGCCATGGCCCAGACCGGCGGCCTGCTGGTGCTCGGCACCGTCGACGAGCCCGAGCGCTACTCCACATACTTCATGAAGATCGACAACGCCAAATTCCGCCAGAAGGTGGTGCCCGGCGACACCCTGATTTTCCACGTGTCGTTCATGACCGAGATGCGCCGCGGCATGGCCGTGATGAAAGGACGTGCATTCGTGGGCGACAAGATCGTGTGCGAGTGCGAGTTCATGGCACAAATCATTAAAAACAAGTAAGCCCGACCTATGAAACAACCCTTAGCCTACGTACACCCGGCCGCGAAGATAGCTCCGAGTGTGGTGATAGATCCCTTTGTCACTATCGACGCCAATGTCGAGATCGGCGAAGGAACGCGCATCTGCAGCAACGTCACCATTCTTGAAGGAGCACGCATAGGCCGCAACTGCACGATATTCCCCGGTGCCGTGATAGGCGCCATTCCGCAGGACCTCAAGTTTCGCGGAGAAGACACTCTGGCCATCATAGGCGACAACACCACCATCCGCGAGTGCGTGACCGTGAACCGCGGCACCGCCGCCCGCGGACGCACCACCGTGGGCAACAACTGCCTCATCATGGCCTACAGCCACGTGGCGCACGACTGCGCCGTGGGCGACAACGTCATCATCAGCAACGCCACGCAGCTGGCCGGCGAGGTGGTGGTCGACAACTACGCCGTGATAGGCGGCGGCACGCTCGTCCACCAGTTCTGCCACATCGGTCCGCACGTGATGATTCAGGGCGGTGCGCTCGTCAACAAAGACATCCCCCCCTATGTGAAGGCTGCCCGCGAGCCCATCAGCTACGCCGGCATCAACAGCATAGGCCTGCGCCGCCGCAACTTCAGCAACGACACTATACGCGACATCCAGGAAATCTACCGCTATCTCTACCTTTCGGGCCTGAACGTGAGCGACGCCATCGAGCGCATCGAGGCCGAGCTCCCCGCCACCAAGGAACGCGACGAGATAATCCTGTTTGTGCGCAACGCCAAGCGCGGTATCATCCGCGGCTACGTCTAAGCGCCGGCGCCCCGGGCCCGGGATGGCGGGTCCGTCGCTTCCGCACGCATGAGGCGGAAGAGGAAAGTCCGGGCAACACAGAGCACCGCACTCCCCGCGGGGAGCTATCGGCAACGGTAGAGCAAGTGTGACAGAAAACAACCGCCCAAGCGGCCCACGGGCCGACGGCAAGGGTGAAAAGGCGGGGTAAGAGCCCACCGGGCGCCACAGCGATATGGCGCGCCGCACATCTTGCGGGTTGCAAGGTCAAGTACACCGGCAGGGAATCTCCGGATTCCGACGGGCTGCTCGCCCGGTGCCGGGGGGTAGACTGCTCAGATAAATGACGGACGGAACGCCAGGCTCCGCAACGCGCGACAGCAGGCCGACCACATAACCCGGCTTATACGCCGTCCCGCGTGCCCGAGGGCACCGACGCTTTTTAATTATAAAACCCTATAGAAATGCAAGACTGGTGGACAGCCCCGGCCGAGGCGCCGGACAATCAGATAGTGATGGTGACCGGAAGGCGCGACGTGGGCCGTTTCCGCTCCAATCCGCGTTTCAGCATCCGCGTGACCATCTCGTGGAAATACGCCGCGGAAGGAATGCCGTCGGATGCCGACGCCGAGACCATGGGAGCCGCTACCGACGCGCTGCGGGCTCAGTTCGAGGCCGACCCCGTGGCCGTGCTCACCGGCATATACACCGGAGCCGGCGAGCGCACCTGGGTGTTCTATACCCTGAGCACCCACATCTTCAACAAGAAGCTCAACGCCGCGCTCGCCCCTCTGCCCCTGCTGCCGCTGGAGATAAGCGCCGAAAACGACCCCGACTGGGAGGAATACACCGAAATGTGCGAATGTGAAATCCATGCCAACGACTGATATGAAACACGCCGAAACAAACAAGCAGTTCGACGCGGCCCTGGCCTGCTGCCGCGACATCTTCAGCCGCAAGCTCTTCGACTACGGCGCTTCGTGGCGCATACTGCGCCCCCAGGCCGTAACGGACCAGCTCTTCATCAAGGCCAAGCGCATCCGCACCCTCGAAACCACCGGCGAGACTGCCGTGGGAGAAGGCATCCTGCCCGAGTTCATAGCCATAGTCAACTACTCCATCGTGGGAATAATCCAGCTCAACTACGGCTACGCCGACACCAAGGACATGACTCCCGAGCAGGCGCTGAAACTCTACGACGAGGTGGCCGCCCAGGCGCGTGCACTCATGGTGGCCAAGAACCACGACTACGATGAGGCATGGCGCATGATGCGCATCCTCAGCTATACCGACCTGATTCTCACCAAGATAGAGCGAACGAAGGAAATCGAAGACCACCACGGTGTCACCACCGTGAGCGAAGGCATCGACGCCAACTATATGGACATGCTCAACTATGCCGTTTTCGGAATTATCAAGCTATCGGAGCAAAGCGTGGGCTGAAATATCGCAACGCACCACCCTGGCCACCATCCTGACATGGCTGTGCCGCATCGTTGTGGGCGCGGCTTTCATTCTTGGCGGCTGGGCTAAAAGCGTCGACCCTTACGGCACCATATACAAAATGCTGGAGTACATCCACGCATGGGGGCTCTACACCATGCCCCGCGAGCCGGTGGTCATGGCCGCCGTAGCGCTCGGCGTAGCTGAGTTCACTATTGGGGCCTGCTGCATCACCGGCGTGCTGCGCCACAGCGCTGCCGTGGCTGCCACTGCCGTGATGTGCTTCATGCTGCCGCTCACGGCCTACATAGCCCTGGCCAATCCCGTGAGCGACTGCGGCTGCTTCGGCGACCTCATCATTCTCAGCAACACCGCCACATTCCTTAAAAACGTGGTGCTGATGGCGGCATGTGTGTGGCTGCTGTTGCGCAACAACTGCTGCCATGGCCTGTTTCTGCGGCAGTTGCAGTGGTTGCCGCTCGTGGCGTCGGCACTCTATGCCATTGTCCTGGCAGCGATAGGCTACAACGTGCAGCCCGTGGTGGACTTCCGCCCCTACCCCGTGGGCACAAGCCTCAGTCACGACGGCGACGAGGAAATCACGGCCTTTGAATACGAAAAGGACGGCACCACGCGCACCTTTGCCATCGACGACCTGCCGGACAGCACCTGGACCTACCTCGGACCCGCCGGCGAGGAAAGCACGGCGGCTGAAAGCCTCGCCGTCTTCGACAGCGACGGGGCCGAGGCCGACATCTTCGAGCCTGAGGGACAGCAGCTCATATTCGTAGTGCCCGACCCGGGCGAGCATTTCCTCACCCGCGCCCGCTTTGCCAACGAGCTGTCGCGCTACGCCGCGCAGCACGGCGTGGAATCTGCCGCAATCGTGGGCACATCGGCCGCCGGAATCAGGGAATGGTCGTTGCTGGCTGCCCCGGAATTTGATGTATATTCGGCCGACGACACCGATTTGAAAACCCTAGTGCGCGGCGACATCGCCGCCGTCTATATCAAGGACGGCCGCATCGTGTGGAAACGCAATCTCGCCTCGCTCGACACGGATATCGCCGAGACATCCGCGCCCGGCACTAATGCCCTCGACACACTGAGCGTGACCGACAACGGCACGCTCGCCGCTGCCATCACGGCTGTCTATCTCGTGGTGCTGATGCTGGGAATCGTGATAACAGCCGCCACGCGCATCACGCGGCGGAAACGGTGAAACACATATAGCCTATGTAGATGGCCACCAGCAGAGCGCCTTCGGCGCGGTTTATCGTCTGGTTGCCCCACACTCTCGCCACGAGCCAGAACAGCACGCTCACTCCAGCCAGCAGCAGAAGGTCGGGCAATCCTATGCCGGCAAAAGGCAGGCTGCGCACTGTGGCCGAGGCGCCAAGCACCATAAATATATTGAAAATGTTTGAGCCTATGACATTGCCCACGGCAATGCCCGTGCGCCCTTTCAATGCCGCCGTGACCGATGTGGCGAGCTCGGGCAGCGACGTGCCGGCGGCCACAATCGTGAGGCCGATCACAGCATCGCTGATACCCATGGACGATGCTATGCCCGATGCAGCATCCACAAACCTGTCGCCACCCCATATCAAGGCCGCGAGTCCGAGCAGGGTCATCACCACCGCGCGCCACACGGGCATGGGTTTGTCGCCTTGGGCCTCCTCGGCCGGCTGCGACTTGGCCGATGCAAACACATAGCGCATGAACACGGCGAAAAACAGCAGGAGAATAAGGCCGTCGACACGCGTGAGCACCGCCTGAGGCGCTCCGTCGAGCCATACACCGCAGCCCATCACCAGAAGCACGAGCGACGACAGCATCACGAGCGGAATCTCGTTGGACATGAGCGAACGCTCCACGCGCACCGGCCTTATCAAGGCGGTGACGCCTATTATCATGCAGATATTGAAGATGTTGCTGCCCACGATGTTGCCCACGGCCAGCCCGGCGTTGCCGTCGATGGCGCTCATCACGCTGATGGTGAGCTCTGGGGCAGACGTGCCGAAGCTCACCACCGTGAGACCCACCACAAGGTCGCTCACGCCCATGCGCCTCGCTATGGACGAGGCGCCGTCAGTCAGGGCCGATGCGCCCCACAGGATGAGCACGAGGCCCACCACGAGAAAAACGATGTTCAGGAGCATGGCGAAGCTATTGCCTGGAGAAACTCAGCCCGCAGCACGGGGTCGGAGGCGAAACGCCCCTCGGCATGCGATGTCACGGTCACGGCGTTCTGCTTCTCGATGCCGCGCATCTGCATGCACAGATGGCGGGCGCGGCACACCACCATGACACCGGCGGCATCAAGCTCGCGCTCCACAGCGCGGCAAAGGTCGGCCGTGAGGCGCTCCTGCACCTGCAGGCGGCGGGCAAACACCTCGACACATCGCGCGAGCTTGCTCAGCCCCACAATCTTGCCCTGCGGCAGATAGCCAATGGACACCGTGCCGAAGAACGGCAGCACATGATGCTCGCACAGCGAGTAAAACTCAATGTCGCGCACCACAATCATCTGCGAGCCGTCGTGGGCAAACATGGCCTGCTGCATCACGCCGGAGGCATCCGCGCGATAGCCCGATGTGAGATACCACAGGGCTTTGGCAGCGCGCACGGGCGTCTTCACGAGGCCCTCGCGCGACGTGTCGTCGCCCAGCAGGCGTATAATGGCCTCCATGTGGCCGGCAATCTGCTCGATGCGCTCTTCGTCGCTGAGTTTTTCTATATCGTTCATGTTGCGATTCACTCTGCTACGTTAATATGGTCGCGCACGATACGCATGTGGGAGCGCAGATGCGGGAAAGCCGCACACATCTCCTCGAGCGTGGCCTCCGCCTCCGAGCGCGAGCGGAAATCCCCGGCCTTCACCCGCCAGTAAGGCGAATTGAACTGGACATAGGTGCGGAGATGCGGAAAGCGCGACTCCACCATGTGCTTGCGGCTCTGAGCCTCGGCGCGGGCCGTGCGAGGGTTGTTGTCGTCGAACACCTGTATGCGGTAGCCCACCTTGCCGTGGGCGGCAGTCTTATGCTCGCCCGCCTCGGCATCGGCGTGCTCGGTTCTTTCGGTATACAGCCTGGCTCCGAGTGCCTCGGGCTGCTTCACTTCTATATTGCCGGTGGCATTGATGCGCGCCACGATATCCTCGGCTATGGTGTCCGGCGATGCCTGCGCCATAGCGCCGAGCGCAAGGCACAACACGCACACAACGGTTGAAATAAACTTCTTCATCGGCTTTCGCGTTATCAGACTGCAAAGATAGCATTTTTCCGCCATATCTCAAAAATTACGGGCCGCCTTGCCTGCTACGGCAAAACGGCCCGTATTTTTAAGGTAGAACCGGATTAGTTGAAGGCCTCGACGATGCCCATGAAATCGGCGCACTTGAGGGCTGCGCCACCGATGAGACCACCGTCCACATCGGGCTTGGCGAAAATCTCGCGGGCGTTGGAGGGCTTGCAGCTGCCGCCGTAGAGGATGCTGGTGTTGTCGGCCACTTCCTTGCCGTACTTGTCGGCGATCACCTTGCGGATGTGGGCGTGCATGTCCTGTGCCTGCTCGGCGGTAGCGGTCTTGCCGGTGCCGATGGCCCAGACGGGCTCGTAGGCCAGAATCACGTTGGCAAACTCCTCGGGGGTGAGCTGGAAGAGACCTTCCTCCACCTGGGCCTTAACAACGTCGTTGTAGCTGCCGTCTTCGCGCTGCTCCAGCACTTCACCCACGCAGAAGATGGGCTTCAGGCCGTTGGCCAGGGCGAGGGCCAGCTTGTCGCGCAGGATGGCCGAGGTCTCGCCGTAATACTGACGGCGCTCGCTGTGGCCGAGAATCACGTATTTGGCACCGGTGGAAGCCACCATGGGAGCGCTCACCTCGCCGGTGTAGGCACCCTTCTCGTGGTCGGCGCAGTTCTCGGCACCGAGACCCAGCTCGGAGTCGATCACGGCGTTTACGGAAGCCAGATGCGTGAAAGGCACGCAGATAATCACGTCGCACTTTGCGTCGGCACCCTTAAGGGCTTCGTTCACTTCCTTGGCCAGAGCCACGCCTTCGGGCAGCGTGGTGTTCATCTTCCAGTTGCCTGCTACAATATTCTTTCTCATTATAGTAAGTTTTTATTTTGTTTGCTGCTGCAAAAGTACATAAAAATCCTGTGATTTTTGTGTATCTTTGCATTAATTTTGCTTAAGGACGATAGCTAATATGGCAGCCTGCGACATAATCTTCCGATATTTTCCGGACATGACCGAGCGACAGCGCGAGCAGATAGCCGCGCTCGAAGAGCTCTACACCATGTGGAACTCGCGCATCAACGTGATTTCCCGGCGCGACATCGACAATCTCTACACGGCCCACATCCTCCACAGCCTCGCGATAGCTGCTTTCCTCGGACCGCTCGAGCCCGGCACTACATTTCTCGACATGGGCACCGGTGGCGGCCTCCCCGGCATTCCGCTGGCCATCGCCTACCCCGGCTGCCGCTTTCACCTGATCGACCGCATAGGCAAGAAAATAAGGGTGGCCACGGAGATTGCCTCCGCTATAGACCTGGACAACGTCACCTTCCAGCATGGCGACATAGGCGAGTGCCGCAATCGCTACAACTATGTGGTGAGCCGCGCGGTGATGGCCCTCGACGCCCTTGTGCCGCTGATTGCTAAGAATGTTGAAAAAGGCACGCGTGGAGCGAACCGCTACGCCGACGGGCTTGTTTGTCTGAAAGGGGGCGACCTCTCGGCCGAAATCGCGGCCACGAAGCGCCCCGCTATGAAATACGACCTGCAGGAATTCATTCCCGAGGCCTGTTTCGACACCAAGAAACTCGTTTACGTACCTTTCTGACATCCCCATGCTCAACATCAAGACATTTGTATTCAATCCTTTCCAGGAAAACACCTATGTGGCATGCGACACCGAGTCGCGCGACGCGCTGGTGGTGGATCCCGGCATGATAAACGAGCGCGAGTGCGCCCGCATCAACGACTATATCACCGACAACAAGCTAAAGATTAAGCTCATAGCGCTCACCCACATGCACCTCGACCACTGCGTTGGCGCCAACGGGATGAGCCGCCTCTATGGCGCCCCCATCGGAGCCTCGGCTGCCGATGCATTCCTGGGAGAATCCATCGTGGGACAGGCCACGCGCTTCGGTCTCTATCTGCCCGAAAGCGAGGGGGTTCGACCCGAAGTAGACCTCACCGACGGCTACGAAATACGTATTGGCCGTTACGATTTCAAGGTGATAGCCGTGCCCGGCCACAGCCCCGGCGGCATAGCACTGTATTGTGCTTCGGAGCACGTGGTGTTCACCGGCGACAGCCTGTTCCGCAGCTCGATAGGCCGCACCGACCTGCCCGGCGGAAGCACCCGCCAGCTGGTTGAGAGCGTTCGCGACAGGCTGCTCACGCTCCCGCCCGAAACCGTTGTGCTCCCCGGCCATGGCCCGGCCACGACCATAGGCGAAGAGCTTGCTACGAATCCTTTCATTATGTGAAATAATCACAACTGCGCGAACCGGGCCGCCCGTCCATGCGTTTAGCCGACAGATAACCAAAAGCTATACAGTTATGGACAACAAACTCGAAGTAAACACACCCCTCGACCTTGCGCGCAGGGTCGACTACACGAAAGACCAGATCAACAGCCTGCAGGTCGTGAACAACGCCAACGGCACAGTAATGCTCCTCGCCCTCGACAAGGACGTAGTGATAGCCGAGCACAAGGCTCATGCCAACGTGCTGGTGCAGGTGCTTGAAGGCGCCGTGGTGTTCAAGGTAGACGGCACCGACCACCGTCTCGAAGCAGGGCAGTTCATTATGTTTGAGCCCGACAAGGTTCACGCAGTATATGCACCCGAGTGCACGAAACTTCTTCTCACGAAGATAAACGCCTGAACATAGGGCCCGAACGCGACGCGTGCCACATTGACCGAAAGCAATGTGGCACGCGTTGTGTATCAGGCTGTCTGTTACCGGGCCAGGATGAGGGCCGAGACGGGGGCCACCTCCATCTTGCCGCCGCGCGCGGTGTCGAGGCCCGTGGCCTTCAGCTCTCCGTCGCGGGCGATTACGGTCCAGTTGCCGCGCGGCACCTTCACGGTAGCAGGCTCGTCGCTGCCGTTGAATATCAGCTTGATTTCACCCCACTCATCGCCGTTGGCGTGGTTGAGGATGGAATAGCTGATGAGGTTGGGCCGCTCTACTTTGTCAAACACGATGTTGCGCGCCACCTCGGCTGCATCGGTCATGCGGAACGCGGGATGCGCCTTGCGCAGGGCTATGAGCTCGCGGTAGTAGTCAAACTGGGCACGGTTGGCGTGCTTGAGGCTCCAGTCGATAGCGTTGATGCTGTCCGGCGACTTGTAGGAATTGTGCACGCCCTTCTTGTCGCGGAAAATTTCCTCGCCGCTCCACATGAAAGGAGTGCCCTGCGATGTGAACACGATGGTCTGGGCCAGGCGCGCTGCACGCATTCGCTGCTCGGGAGTGCTTCCGGGCATCGAGGCAGCCAGCTTGTCGGTGAGCATCAGGTCGTCGTGGCACGACACATAATTAATAATCTGCGAGGGCGACGAGGCGTAGGCAAATCGCGAGTTGTTTCCCTTGCTGTAGTCTACCTGCGGGTGGGCCGTCGAGCCCACGATGCCGATTTTCACGGTTTCCTCGTTGCCGGGTTTGCCGGTGGCGAAGCCGCGGTCGGCGGCATCGCTGTAGTGGCCCTTGACCGCATCGCGGATATCGTCGGAGAATACGGCAATGCCCTCCATCTTGGCCACGTTTTCCTTCAGCGCACGCTGCTCGGCGGGCAGAGGCGACGCTCCGGCTGTCCAGCCTTCGCCGTACACAAAAATCGAAGGATTGATAGCCTTGAGCTCGGCGGCTACGCGGTTCATTGTCTCGATGTCGTGGATGGCCATGAGGTCGAAGCGGAAACCGTCGATGTGATATTCCTTGGCCCAGTATTTCACGGAGTTAACGATGAAATCGCTCATCTGCCGGCGGTCGGAGGCGGTCTCGTTGCCGCATCCGCTGGCGTCGCTGTAGCTGCCGTCGGCGTTATGGCGGTAGTAATAGCCCGGCGCCGTGAGCGAGAAATTCGACCCGTCGTTTTCGGCCGTGTGGTTGTACACCACGTCCATCACCACTCCTATGCCGGCATCGTGCAGTGCCTTGATCATCTGCTTCATTTCGCTGATACGGGTGGCGGGGTTGGCAGGGTCGGTGCTGTAGCTGCCTTCGGGGGCGTTGTAGTTCTGCGGGTCGTAGCCCCAGTTATAAGAATTGTCGGGCAGATTTGCCTCGTCCACGCTGTTGTAGTCGTAGCTGGGGAGAATGTGCACGTGCGTGACGCCCAGCTCCTTGAGGTGGTCTATGCCGGTGCTCTCGCCTTCGGGCGAACGGGTGCCCGGCTCCGTCATGGCCAGGAACTTGCCCTTGTGCACGATACCCGACGCCGGATGCATGCTCATGTCGCGATGGTGCATCTCGTAGATCACGGCATCGTTTATCACCTTCACCTGCGGCCCGCGGTCGGAGTCCCAGCCTTCGGGATTTGTCGCTGCAAGGTCTATGATCGCCGCGCGTTTACCGTTGGTTCCCACGGCCTTGGCCCACACTCCGGGTGTCTCCGCCAGCCACGAGCCGTCGTGGCGGATGCGGAAGGTGTAGAACTTGCCGTAGAGCTGCTCGGGCACCGATGCGCGCCACGTGCCGCGCTCGGCGCGCGTCATGTCCAGCGTGTCGAAGGGCGCGCTGTTGCGGTCGGTGTCGTAGAGGAGCACCTGCGCCTGCTGTGCCTCGGGCGACCACAGGGTGAAGTGCGTGCCGCGGGCATCCACTACCAGCTCCAGGTCGTCGCCGTCGTAGACAGGAAATGAATCGAAACGCGCCTCTTTCGCGGCCCAGGCTGCCGTGGCGGCGAGTGCTCCGATGCAGGCGGTGATGATACGATGTTTCATGGTTATAAAATAGCGATGTAGTTTGAAGTATGATATAATGTGCAGATATTTCTCACGTCCTCAGAACGTGTTGCCGCCCTCGTGGGACGTGAAGGCAGCGAGGCGGTGCTCCAGCTCCGTGGAGCTGAGGCGCGTCTCGAGCTTGCCGCGATGGGCCACGGAGATGTAGCCCGTCTCCTCGCTCACCACTATGGCCAAGGCATCCGTGGCCTGGGCGATACCCAGGGCCGAGCGGTGGCGCAGGCCCAGCGAGCGCGGCACATCGCTGTCGTGGCTCACGGGCAGGATGCAGCCGGCAGCTACAATGCGGTGGCTGGCTATGATCATTGCGCCGTCGTGAAGCGGCGAATTTTTAAAGAAGATATTCTCTATCAGGCGTGTGTTGATGCGGGCGTCGATGATGTCGCCGGTCTTGGCGTATTCCTCGAGCGGCATGGCTCCCTGCACCACTATGAGGGCACCGGTCTTGCTCTTGGCCATGCTCATGCAGGCATACACCACGGCCAGCACGCGCCGGTGCGACGCCTCGCTGTCGGCGCCGTCGTTGTCCGCGGCGTGGTGGAAAATCTTGCGAAGGAAACTGAAATTCCTGTGGCTTCCCAGCTGCACCAGGAATCGCTTGATCTGGTCCTGGAAAAGAATCACCAGGATGAGCAGACCGATGCTCATGAACTTGTCGAGAATGGTGCCCGTGAGCCTCATTCCCAATATCTCCGAGGCCACAACCCACACCACGATGAAGGCCATGACGCCGTAGAAGATATTGAGCGTGCCGCTCTCCTTCATGAGTTTATAAATGTAATAGAGCAGCGACGCCACTATCACAATATCGAAAATATCTTTTATTCCGAAGTCGAGCATGAGTGGGTATTTTTCAGGGTATCAAATATTTTCACCACCTGCACAGCCTGGGCCACGTCGTGCACGCGCAGCAACGAGGCTCCGCGCTCCAGGGCGGCCATGTTCAGGGCCGAGGTGGCAGGCAGGGCCTCTTCGGGGGTGATATCGAGCAGGCGCGTGAGCATCGACTTGCGCGATACGCCGGCGAGAATGGGGCGGCGCAGGGCCTCGGCAAAAGCCGGGAGGGCAGCAAGCAGCTCATAGTTCTGCGAGAGCGTCTTGGCGAAACCGAAGCCGGGGTCGACGATTACATCGGCCACGCCGGCCAGAGTGAGGCGGTCGAGCGTGGCGGCGAGCTCGCGCAGCACGCAGGCGGCCACGCCGTCGGGGCCGTAGTCGGTCATCTGCTGCATGGTGTCCGGCGTGCCGCGCATGTGCATGAGCACGTAGGGCACCCGCAGCTGCGCCACGGCGTCAATCATCTCCGGGTCGAGCGAGGCGCCCGAAACATCGTTCACCATATCCGCCAGTCCCTGCTCCACGGCATTACGGGCTACAGACGAGCGGAACGTGTCGACGCTGACGACGGCATCGCGGCCCACCGCCTCGCGCACGGCTTCGAGCACTGGCTGCAGCCGCTCCCACTCCTCCCGGGCATCCGGCATCTCGGCTCCGGGGCGTGTGGAGCATGCTCCTATGTCCAGGATGTCGGCACCCTGGCGAAGCATTTCCCGGGCCACACGGGCAGCATCGGCCGGAAGCGACACTCGCGAGCCGCTGAAGAAAGAGTCGGGCGTGGCATTGATGATGCCCATCACCGCGGGGCGGCGATACTCGACTATGCGTCCTCCGTAGCAGATGCTGAACATGGCGGTCTTTATCTATTGGCGCGCTTTCTCTCGAGCTCGTCGAGGATGATCTTGCGCAGGCGCAGATGGTGGGGGGTCACCTCCACATACTCGTCCTCCTTGATATATTCGAGCGCTTCCTCGAGGCTGAACACCACGGGGGGCACGATGCGTGCCTTGTCGTCGGCACCGCTGGCGCGCATGTTGGTAAGCTTCTTGCTCTTGGTCACGTTCACCACTATGTCGTTGTCCTTGGCGTTCTCGCCCACCACCTGACCGGCATAGACCTCTTCCTGCGGGAAGATGAAGAAGCGGCCGCGGTCCTGCAGCTTGTCGATGGCATAGGCATAGGCCGTGCCGGCCTCCATGGCAATGAGCGAACCGTTGGTGCGACGCTCGATGTCGCCCTTCCAGGGCTGGTATTCCAGGAAGCGGTGGGCCATGATGGCCTCGCCGGCCGATGCCGTGAGCACGTTGTTGCGCAGGCCTATGATGCCGCGCGAGGGAATGTGAAATTCGATGTGCACGCGGTCGCCCTGGGCGGTCATGCTCACCATGTCGCCCTTGCGGCGGGTGACCATGTCGATTATTTTCGAGGCATATTCCTCGGTCACGTTGATGGTGAGCAGCTCCACGGGCTCGCACTTCACGCCGTCGATTTCCTTGACGATGACCTGGGGCTGACCCACCTGCAGCTCGTAGCCCTCGCGGCGCATGGTCTCGATGAGCACCGAGAGGTGGAGCACGCCGCGGCCCGATACGGTCCACACGTCTTCGTGATCGGCCTTGGTCACGCGCAGGGCCAGGTTGCGGTCGAGTTCGCGGGTGAGGCGGTCGCCGATGTGGCGGGAGGTCACATACTTGCCGTCGCGTCCGAAGAAGGGGCTGTCGTTGATGGTGAACGTCATCGACATCGTGGGCTCGTCGATGGCAATGCGGGGAAGCGGTTCGGGATTTTCGGCATCGGCCACGGTGTCGCCTATCTCGAATCCCTCGATGCCCACCAGAGCGCAGATGTCGCCGGAGCTCACGCTCTCCACGCGCTTGCGTCCCATGCCCTCAAAGGTGTGCAGCTCCTTGATGCGCTGCTTCACCACGCTGCCGTCGCGCTTGCACAGGGCTATTTCCTGGCCCTCGCGCAGGGTGCCGCGATGCACGCGGCCGATGGCTATGCGGCCCACGTAGTTGGAGAAGTCGAGCGAGGTTATGAGCATCTGGGCGTCGCCTTCGAGCACCTTTGGCTCGGGAATATACTCAATGATAGCGTCGAGCAGAGGCAGGATATTGTCGGTGGGCTCGTCGGGCGAGGTGCTCATCCAGCCGTTTTTGGCCGAACCGAAGAGCGTTGGGAAATTCAGCTGGTCTTCCGTGGCGTCGAGGCTGAACATCAGGTCGAAAACCATCTCCTGCACCTCCTCGGGGCGGCAGTTGGGCTTGTCCACCTTGTTCACCACCACCACGGGCTTGAGGCCTATCTGGATGGCCTTCTGCAGCACGAAGCGCGTCTGGGGCATGGGGCCCTCGAAAGCGTCGACCAGCAGCAGGCAGCCGTCGGCCATGTTGAGCACACGCTCCACTTCGCCGCCGAAATCGGCGTGTCCGGGCGTGTCTATGATGTTGATTTTATAATCTTTGTAGTTGATGGATACGTTCTTGGAAAGGATTGTGATGCCACGCTCGCGCTCCAGGTCGTTGTTGTCGAGAATGAGTTCGCCGGCATTCTGGTTCTCACGAAAAAGATGGCCGGCCAGCAGCATTTTGTCCACGAGGGTGGTTTTGCCATGGTCGACGTGGGCGATAATGGCTATGTTCCTGATTTTCTGCATACGCTATTGGATTTTCTTTCAATGTGCAAAGTTACGCAATTCGCAGCAAATAAACAAAATCGCCCCCGCTAAAAATAGCGGGGGCGACGAAAGGGTTAAATTGCTGTGGAGCGGATTATTCGGCAGTTTCGCCAGCTACACCCCACTGCTCGCGTGCGAGGCGGCAGTAGTTGTTGTAGCGCCACTGGGCGTTGGCCTTTGCTGCGGCGAAGAGCTCGGCAGCCTCGGCGGGATACATCTTCTGCACGGAAGCGTAGCGCACCTCGCCCTTGAGGAAGTCGTCGAACTTGTCCCAGTCGGGCTGCTTGCTGTCGAGGGTGAAGGGGTTCTTGCCCTCTTCCTCGAGCGCGGGATTGTAGCGCCAGAGGTGCCAGTAGCCACAGGCCACGGCCTTTTCTTCCTCGGCCTGCGAGTGGCCCATGCCGGCCTTGAGGCCGTGGGCGATACAGGGAGCGTAGGCGATGATGAGCGAAGGACCGTCGTAGGCTTCAGCCTCGCGGATGGCCTTGAGGGTCTGGGCCTGGTCGGCACCCATGGCCACCTGGGCCACATATACATAGCCGTAGGTGGAGGCGATGAGGCCGAGGTCTTTCTTGCGCACGCGCTTGCCGGCGGCGGCAAACTTGGCGATAGCGCCCATGGGGGTCGACTTGGAGGCCTGGCCGCCGGTGTTGGAGTACACCTCGGTGTCGACAACCAGCACGTTCACGTTCTTGCCGGATGCCAGCACGTGGTCGAGACCGCCGAAACCGATGTCGTAGGCGGCGCCGTCGCCGGCGATGATCCACTGCGAACGGGCCACGAGGTAGCCCTTGAGGTCGAGCAGAGCCTTGCACAGGTCGCAGCCGCAGGCTTCGCACAGGGGCACGAGCTTGTCGGCCACCTCACGGGTCACGCCGGCGCTCTCGGGATTGGCGAGCCACTGGGCGGCGAGGGCCTTGATTTCGTCGCTGCAGCAGTCGCAGGTCTGCATCTGCGTCATGATATCGGCCACGCGGGCACGCATCTTCTCGGTGGCTATCTTCATGCCCAGGCCGAACTCGGCGAAGTCTTCGAACAGCGAGTTGGCCCATGCGGGACCATGACCGGTGGCGTCCTTGGTATAGGGCGTGGAGGGCACGGAGCCGGAGTAGATGGACGAGCAGCCGGTAGCGTTGGCCACCATTTCGTGGTCGCCGAAGAGCTGCGAGATTAGTTTCACGTAGGGAGTCTCGCCGCAGCCCGAGCAAGCGCCCGAGAACTCGAAGAGCGGGGTGGCGAACTGGCTGTTCTTCACCATCTGCTTCACGTCTACAAGCTTCTGCTTGCTGGCAACGCTGGCCACGCAGTAGTCCCAGTCTTTCTGCACGTCGAGCTGGCTTTCGAGAGGCTTCATCTCGAGGGCCTTCACGCCCTTCTTGCCGGGGCAAACGTCCACGCAGTTGCCGCAGCCGAGGCAGTCGAGCACGTCCACTGCCTGGATGAAGCGGAGACCCTTGAGAGCCGGGCCCATGGCTGCCTGGGTCTTATCCTCGGCAAAGGGAGCGCCGGCCATTTCCTTCTCGTCGAGCAGGAAGGGACGGATGGCGGCGTGGGGGCACACGTAGGCACACTTGTTGCACTGGATGCAGTTCTCCTCGAGCCATTCGGGCACGAAGGCTGCCACGCCGCGCTTCTCATAGGCTGCGGTGCCCTGCTGCCAGGTGCCGTCGGGGTTGGCGATGAAGTCCTTCACGGTGAGGAGGTCGCCGTCCTGGGCGTTTATGGGGCGTACCACGCGGGAGATGAATTCGGGCTCATCCACGTGGGGCTTGGGATCGTCGGGGAGCTCGGCCCATGCGGGGTCGATGTCGAGCTTCTTGTACTCGCCGCCGCGGTCCACGGCCTGATAGTTCATGTTCACGATGTTCTCGCCCTTCTTGGCGTAGCTCTTCACGATGAACTTCTTCATCTGCTCTACGGCCAGATCAACGGGGATAACCTCAGTGATGCGGAAGAATGCGCTCTGCAGGATGGTGTTGGTGCGGTTGCCCAGACCGATTTCCTGCGCTATCTTGGTGGCGTTGATGTAGTAGAGCGTGATGTTGTGCTTGGCGAAGTAGCGCTTAACCTTGTTGGGCAGGTTCTTGGCCAGTTCCTCGCCCTCCCAGATGGTGTTGAGCAGGAAGGTGCCGCCGTCGCGCAGGCCGCGGGTCACGTCGTAGAGATGCAGATAGGCCTGCACGTGGCAAGCCACGAAGTTCGGGGTGTTCACCAGATAGGTGGAGCGGATGGGCTCGTCGCCGAAACGCAGGTGCGAGCAGGTGAAGCCGCCGCTCTTCTTGGAGTCGTACGAGAAGTAGGCCTGGCAATATTTGTTGGTGTTGTCGCCGATGATCTTCACGGAGTTCTTGTTGGCACCCACGGTACCGTCGGCACCCAGGCCGTAGAACTTGCCCTCGAAGGTGCCGGGAGCGTCGAGGTTGAGCTCCTCGCCCACGGGCAGGGAGGTGAAGGTGACGTCGTCGACGATGCCCACGGTGAAGTGGTCCTTGGGCTGCGGCAGAGCCAGGTTGTCGAACACGGCCACGATCTGTGCGGGCGTGGTATCCTTCGATGCGAGACCGTAGCGGCCACCCACAATCACGGGGGCGTCGGCCTTGCCGTAGAATGCTTCCTTAACGTCGAGATACAGGGGCTCGCCGTTGGCGCCGGGTTCCTTCGTGCGGTCGAGCACGGCGATGCGGCGGGCGGTGGCGGGCACTGCGGCCAGCAGGTGCTTGGCCGAGAAGGGGCGGTAGAGGTGAACGGCCACAAGACCCACCTTCTCACCCTTGGCGCGCAGGTAGTCGATGGCTTCCTCGGCAGCCTGGGTCACGGAACCCATGGCGATGATAACGCGGTCGGCCTCGGGGTCGCCATAATAATTAAAGAGGTGGTATTCGCGGCCGGTGATCTTGCTGATTTCGGCCATGTAGGCTTCCACGATTTCAGGCACGGCCTCGTAGTGCTGGTTGCAAGCCTCGCGGTGCTGGAAGAAAACGTCGCCGTTCTCGGCCATGCCGCGAGCCACGGGAGCCTGGGGCGTCAGTGCGCGCTTGCGGAAAGCGGCCAGAGCCTCGCGGTCGAGCAGCGGAGCCAGGTCGTCGTTGTCGAGAGCCTCGATTTTCTGAATCTCATGGCTGGTGCGGAAACCGTCGAAGAAGTTGAGGAAAGGCACGCTGCTGCGGATGGTGGACAGGTGGGCAACGCCGGCCAGGTCCATCACTTCCTGCACAGAGCCCTCGGCCAGCATGGCGAAGCCGGTCTGGCGGCAGGCCATCACGTCCTGGTGGTCGCCGAAGATGCTCAGGGCATGCGACGCCAGCGTGCGGGCCGATACGTGGAACACCGTGGGCAGGAGCTCGCCGGCGATCTTGTACATATTAGGTATCATCAGCAGCAAGCCCTGCGATGCAGTGTAGGTGGTGGTCAGCGCACCGGCCTGCAGAGAGCCGTGCACGGCGCCTGCGGCACCGCCTTCGCTCTGCATTTCCTGCACCAGCACTGTTTCGCCGAAGATGTTCTTGCGGCCTGCGGCTGCCCAGTCGTCGACATATTCAGCCATTGTCGACGAGGGGGTGATGGGGTAGATGGCAGCCACCTCCGAGAACATATAGCTCACGTGGGCAGCAGCCTGGTTACCGTCGCAGGTAAGAAATTTCTTTTCTTTACTCATAACTTGGGTAATTGTATTTAATAGGAAATATTTGATTTCGCAATAGATACGACGGGCAGCGCGCGACATGCGCGTTTCCCGCTGCAAATATAGCCATTTTCCCTAAAACACACAAGAAAACAACCGATTTTGAGGCCTCCCGGCTTTATCCCCGCCCTCGACTTAGATGTCTTGAACCACCCGGAAAATCGCGCAGAGGCGCAGAGAATCAACTAATCACCTATCAACCAGTCTATATTCAAAGCGGTCACCACAACCAGGATCGCGGCGTTAGCCGCGTCAGCTCCGTTTAGCAGGACGTCTGATCTACCGGAAGTTAAGCCCATGACTGGGACTACTATTTGTTTCTTTTCATATCAAGTAATTCGCCTTTAGCATTTTTCCAACACACCCAACCATTGAAATTGTTACCCGCAACGAACTGTGCGGCCGAGCTTGGACTGGTAAAGTCCTTGTTGATTTTGAGCCGACGCTTGCCGTCTTCGTTTTCTGTCAGGTTTTCAAGCATCTCATTTCTTTTTGCTTTATTTTTAAAAGCAGGTGCGTTGTCGGGGGCTATCAGGCTACCGGCCAGTATGGTCATTATTCCATCGTGATAAATGGCCTGGGCATCGCCACCGCGACTTTTGAAGTAATATTTGTCAGGGTCGGTGCTTGAATGCTTCGGTACAGCACTCGTAAAAATAGTGCATCCCATAAAAGCAGTGAGCAATTCGATATCTTCCATAAACTCCGACACAGCATCGCGCAGATGCGGAGGAAGATTGGGTGGCGTGGGCTGATTCTTGTTCTCGTTCAGGCTATAAGCCTTTGCTTTTTTCGCCTTTTTGATTTCTTTTGCCTCAATGTATTGTACATCTGCACGGGTTAAAGAATTATCTTTGGCAATAAACACAAGGGCTGTGTTCCAGAAATCTTTCTTGCTTTCGTGCGACTTAACTCTTTCCTTGAAGTTTTCGGTCTGTCCGATATATGCCTGTGGAAGAGAAGCAAAATCATCTTCTCCTCCAAGTAGAATATAGAACGCGGGCTGCTCCAGCTGTATGTCCTCGTTAGCATTTGCTTCTTGCATCTGCTGTCGGGGGATAACATACATATTGCATATTTTATTGCTAATGAATACATTTCGGACTCCCCGAGGATTGCCGTCAACCAGATGCGTTGTAATTACTTTTCCCATGGAATTAATTTATAATTTGCAAAAATACAAAAAAATAGTAATATATGAGAATTGGTTTAAGTAATACAAAAGACGCTATGTTTGCCGGTGAATTCGGACGCCGGCCATAGATGGTATA
>CAYUUN010000016.1:0-40237 GCA_964447895.1 uncultured Bacteroides sp.
GCTACGAGGCTATGGCGCGGGGTTGAATGATGGTGAATGACTATGAATTATGTACCGATTTGCATTGTTAGTCAACACTTTACATGTTTATCGAAATAGATGTGCAGACACCTCAACATGAATAACCGTCAATATCTCAACAAATTACTGTGAGCGTGGTGACTTTTGTGGTGACTCGGAATGGTATAGATAAAAGAAAGACCGCTAAGTCATTGAAACTTAGCGGTCTTCTGTGGTGCCACCAGGAATCGAACCGGGGACACAAGGATTTTCAGTCCTTTGCTCTACCAACTGAGCTATGGCACCTTTGCGAAATGCGTTGCAAAGTTAGGTGTTTTTTTTTGACTGTGCAAGCTTTTCGGGCGTTTTTTTTCGCGCGGGTGCTATTTTTGTGGTTCAGGGTGTCACGGGGATGGTTATCGTGGCCGGTTTTAGGCCGGGCGCGGTGGCTTTGAAGGTGAGGGTGCCGGGGCTGTCGGCGCTTCTCACGATGGCTGTGGCAGCGCCGCTGAAGAGGTCCATGCGGGGCTCGTGGAAGGGCAGCAGGCAGGTGGGATCGCCGTTGGCTGTGGCCTCGAAAGTGCCTGCGCCGGTGGTTGCGAACGACACGCGCCGGCTGTCGCCTGGCACGAGGTTGCCGTCTTTGTCGGCTACCTGCACTGTAATGTAGGCGAGGTCGTCGCCTCCGGCGGCGAGGGTGTCGACGTTGGCCGAGAGCACGAGGTGGTGGGGCTTTCCGGCGGTGCGCACCGTGCGGCGGTCGCGGGGCTGCCCGTCGCTGTCGTAGGCTACGACGGTGATTTCGCCGGGCTCATACACAACGTCGTTCCACATCAGGCGGTAGCGCGATTGCAGCGTCGAATCGTTTTTCTCGCGCTTGCCAGCGCTGCGGCCGTTGATGAAGAGTTCGGCAGCGGGGTAAGAGGTGTAGACCATCACGGGTGTCGCCTGGCCTTCGCGGCCGGGCCATGTCCAGTGGGGCAGCACGTGCAGGGTGGGGGAGGCGGTGTTCCACTGCGAGCGGTAGAGGTAGTACCGGTCTTTGGGCAGCGATGCCAAGTCGATGATGCCGAAGAGGGAGCTGTGGCTGGGCCATGCGTCGGTGTCGTAGGGCGACGGCTCGCCCAGGTAGTCGAAGCCGGTCCAGACGAACTGGCCGAGCACCCAGGGTTTTTCGTCCATCAGGAAGTCGATGTCCGGGGTGTTGGACCAGAAGCAAGTCTCGTTGTCGTAGCTCGAGCTCTGGTGGTCGGGGTGAAGCACCTGGTTGTGCTCGATGTCGAACGACACGGGGAAGTGGTACACTCCGCGCGACGATACCGTCGAGGCTGTCTCGGAGCCCAGGATGAGGCGCTGGGGCAGGCGCTCGTAGAATTCCTCGTAGTACTGGGGCTTGTAATTGAAGCCGGGGATGTCGAGCGCGGCGGCAAAGCCGTTGTCTATCACGCTGCCTATCTGGTCCATGCCGCAGGTGACGGGGCGCGTGGCGTCGAGCGACATCACCAGCCCCTGCAGCATCGTGAGCTCGTCCATGCCGGTGGGCCCCCACTGGCTGGGCACCTCGTTGCCTATCGACCACATCACCACCGAGGGGTTGTTGCGGTAGTGTTTCACCATGTTGGTGATGTCTTTTTCGGCCCAGTCGTTGAAGAAGCGGCCGTAGCCGTTGGGCGATTTGGGCCGGAAGCCCCAGTCGTCGAAGGGCTCTACCATCAGCATCATGCCCATCTCGTCGCACAGCTCCACCAGCTCGGGGGCGGGCATGTTGTGGGAGGTGCGTATGGCGTTGGCGCCCATGTCCTTGAGCAGCTGCACCTGGTGGCGCAGGGCCGAGCGGTTGACGGCCGCGCCCAGTGGCCCGAGGTCGTGGTGGTTGCACACGCCCTTGAATTTCGTGGGCACTCCGTTCAGGAAAAAGCCCTTTTCGGGCACATATTCGAGTTTCCGGATGCCGAAGCGCGTGGTGTAGCTGTCCACAGTGTCGCCATCCACGCTCAGGCGCGTAACGGCAGTGTACAGCGCGGGGTTCTCCGGGCTCCACAGCTCGGGCGCGTCGACCAGGAAATTCTGGGCGAATTTCTGGCCGCGGGCCACATATTGCGAATTGTTGCGGGCCACCACGCGCCCGTCGGGTGCCACTATATCAGTGGCCACGTCCACGCGCTCGCCGCGGCGCGCTCCATCTATTTCCATCTGCAGATGCACCGAGGCCTCGCCGGCTTCGACCTTGGGAGTGGTCACGTATGTGCCCCACACGGGGATGTGCACGCGGTGCGTGTCGATGAGGTGGACGTTGCGATACAGGCCCGCACCGGGATACCAGCGCGATGCGCGCTCGAAATTCTCCAGCTCCACCACCAGGTCGTTGCTCCCGGGGCGCACGGCGCCGTCAAGGTCCACATAGAACGAGTTGTAGCCGTAGGGCCACACGGCCACTTCGCGGCCGTTGAGCTTCACGAAGGCGTTGCTCATGGCGCCGTCGAAGAGCAGCGTGATGCTGCGGCCGGCCGTGTCGGGCACTTCAAACGTGGTGCGGTACGTGCCCTGCCCGATGAACGGCAGACCACCGGTGCGACCCGTTTTTTCCGTCTCTTCGGTTTCGCCATTCTGCTCCACGGCCACCACCTGCAGGTCGTTGGCGCGGTCGAAGGGGCCGTAGATGGCCCAGTCGTGGGGCACGCTCACCTGCTGCCACGCCGTCGTGGCATCCGGGCGCCCCTTGGTGAACTCCCATCCATGGCGCAGCGTGGCGGTCGTGCGCCCGGCATGGGCGCTGAAAGCAATAGCGCCCGAGAGCGCTATTGCCGTAGTAATGATGTATTTATTCATTGGAAACTCAGTGCTTTATTCAGTCTTGAACGCGTCCAGCGCCACCGTGGGAGCATCGTTGTCGAAGCATCCCAGCGTGTAGCCGCCGTTGTAGCCGGCCGGAGCCTCGGGCTCCCAGTAGAAGATGCCCTCCACATCGGTCGCCATCATGGTTTCTATCAGTTGGCGGCACGTCTCGCCCTCGTCGTAGGGCATGCCTATCTCGCATATCATCACCGGCTTGCCGTATTTCTTCTTAAGATGGGCGATATTGGCTATGCAGTCCACGGCCACCTTGGTCCAGCCGCCGGTCTCGCCTGCCAGCTGTGCCCAGTAGGGGTAGAGCGACATGCCTATCATGTCGTATCGGCCGCCGTTGGCTTCCAGCAGGTCGAACATGCGGTCGTAGGGCTCGCGGAAATTGCCGCCGTCGAGATGCACGATGGTCTTGGCGGCGGGGAACACCTTCTTTACGGCATCGTGGCCGGCATTGTTCAGCCGGGTGAGCTGCACGGGATTGTCCACCGAGCCGGCCGGCAGCATCATGCCCGGGGTGGTCTCGTTGCCTATCTGCACCCATTCGGGCTCAACGCCGGCGGCCTTCAAGGCCAGCAGCGTCTCCTCCACATGGGCCGCGAGAGCCTGCTCCAGCTCGTCCTGCGGAAGGGCGGTCCAGGCCGCGGGCATCACCTGATGGCCCGGGTCGGCCCAGGTGTCGGAGAAGTGGAAGTCTATCATCACGCGCATCCCCAGGTCGCGGGCGCGGGTAGCCTTGGCCACTACGTCAGGAATGCCGTTCCAGCCGTCGGCGGGGTTCACCCACACGCGCAGCCTTATGGAATTGACGCCGCAATGGTCGCGCAGCAGCTGCATGCACTCCATGGCCTGGCGCGCCGAGTCGGGCGTGTAGAACTGTCGTCCCTCGGCCTCCATCTGGCTGAGCCAGCTCACGTCGGCCCCTTTGGCAAATCCGGGTTTCAGCGCCCCGGCCTGCTGCCCGCAGCAGACGGCGGCGAGCAGCAGCAGGGCGTGTGCTAAGAATCGTCTCATGACAGGCTCAGATGTTTTCCTTGAACACATCCAGGGCCTTGGTGGGGCGGCCGTTGTCGAAGCAGCCCTTCATGTAGCCTTCGGCGGCGGGCGCTTCCGGCTCCCACCAGAAGATGCCGTCTACGGCGCCGCTGGCGGTGCAGCCGGCGTAAAGGCTGCGCATCATGGCGTCGGCTGCCTCGGCCTCGCGGTAGTCCATGCCCACCTCGGCTATCACCAGGCGCTTGCCGTAGGTGGTGGCCAGGGTGGAGATGTTCTTCACGCAGTCGTCCACGGTCTTGCTCCAGTTCGACGGGTCGGGATAGAGCGACATGCCTATCATGTCGTAGCGTGCGCCGGCCGTCTTCAGCTTGTCGAACACGCGGGTGTAGAGCCAAAGCTGGTCGCCGCAGTCGAGGTGAACCACCACCTTGGCCTCCGGGAATACCGCCTTAACGGCCTCATAGCCATTGTCGACGAGCTCGGCAAAGTGGGCGTCGATGTCGCCCAGAGGCAGCATCATGCCGCCGCGGGTCTCGTTGCCTATCTGCACCCATTCGGGCTCCACGCCCACGGCCTTGAGCGTCGTCAGCATCTCATCCACGTGGGCGGCCATGGCCTCCTTGAGCTGCGGCAGGTCCATATCGGCCCAGGCGGCCGGTGTGATCTGCGCCCCGGGGTCGGCCCAGGTGTCGGAGAAGTGGAAGTCTATCATCACGCGCAGGCCCAGATTATTGGCCCTGCGGGCCTTCACGGCCACGTCGTGGATATCGTTCCAGCCCTCGGCCGGATTCACCCACACACGCAGGCGGATGGCGTTCACGCCGCAGTCGTCGCGCAGCAGCTCCATGCATTCCTTTTCCGTGCCGGCGGCGTTGGCAAAGGTGTAGCCCTTGTGCTCGAGCTCGGTGACCCAGCTCACGTCGGCGCCGTGGGCAAACTTGCTGCGGTCTATCACCACGGCGGCGGGCTCGCCCCCCTCGGGGCGCACCGTCACGGGGCTTTCCTCGGTGCAGCCGCATGCCAGGAGAGCGGCGCCTGCGGCCAGTATGTTGAAAAAGCAGTGTTTCATTTCGAATAGGAATATGTGCCTTCGCACAGATTAACAGTAAGGGTATATTCGCCGTTTTCCAGCTCGTTGTCGCCGTCGAAACCGTCCTGGTGCAGGCGCAGCATGCCGCTGCCGCCGCCGAAGGCTATATCCCAGTTTTCATTTATCACGGCCTTCACGCCCCAGGGAGTGTTGGCGCTCTTGGCCACGGTGGCGGTGTACACGCCCGGCACGTCGGTGGCCGTCATGGGCGTCAGGCTCCAGTCGTCGTTGAGACCCGTGTAGCACACGGTGTTCACCGGAGTGAGCTTGTAGGTGAGGCCGGAGAGCGACACATCGGCCACATACAGGCCGGGGTCGGGAGCCCAGATGTTCTCGCCGTCGTTGGCCAGCAGCTTGCCCTCAAGGCCCGTGCCGCCGTCCACCATTCCCCAGAATTCCTCCCAGTTGTTCTCTTCCTTGTAGAGCTTGTAGCCCCAGAGCGAGTGGATGTTGAGGGCGCCGCCGTAGCAAGCGTTGTCTTCGTTGTAGAGGCGCAGCCACGAGTCGAAGTTCCATCCGCCGGTGATGCCGTCGTTGTGGCCCACCACCCAGATGATTTCGCCCGGGCCCTCGGCCGGAGGAGCCACGGTGCCGGTGGAGAGCGTCCATTCGCGCGGGTTGTTGAGGTCGAGAATCAGGTCGCACTCGCCGCCGGGCAGAGCTATGGTGATGTTGCCGGCCGTGAAGTCCAGGGCCGCAGCATCGCCGGAGAAGGCCACGGGGGTGGCTATGGCTGCGGCATCGTCGGTGCCGGTGGCGGCATTATACTGCTTGCCCGAGCCGCTGATGGTGATGACGGCGCTGCCGCTGCCGCCGGCCACGTGGAGCGACCACTGGTTGGCCTTGCGGTCGTAGGTCATTTCGCCCTCGATGTCGCCGCCCACGGCGAGCGATTCCACAAGCAGGGCCGTCCACTCGTTCTTGGGGGTGTTCACCACCGTGTAGTAGCATCCCGAAACGCCGGGATACCAGAAATTCCACGATGTCGATGCCGAGGAAATCACGAAGGGCGTGCCGCTCACTCCGTCGTTGCCCCAGGTGGTGCCGTCGCCTTCGCGCAGCCACCAGTTCTCCCAGGCGCCTGCTCCGATGAAGCCTGCATATACGCCGTCGTCGCCGGCGCTGTACAGCTCGTGCACCTGTTCCATCGACGTATTGAGATAAAGACCCGTGGTGGTGTCGATGTGGTAGGGTGTCACGTTCACCTTAAGCACCTGGGAGTAGGTGGGTGCCAGATTGTCGGCCACGCGGCCGCCTATGCGGATGTAGAGAGGCGAGCTCACCTCGGGGCTGAAGCCCAGTTTCGACAGATAGCCGTTCAGGTCGCGGGTGGTGAACTGATATTCGTAGGTCCCGGCCTCGACGCTAATCTCGGTTTTGGTCGAGAAGGCCTCGTCGGCAGCCAGTTCGATGGTGTTGCGCACCACGTTTTGCGGTGCGTCCACGCGCACGTCGCTGGTCGAGAGCGAGCCGTTGTCGTTCCAGTACAGCGTGAGGGCCAGGGCGTCCAGCGCGTCGGCCCGCAGCACGATGTCGCCGTCGTTGCCGGCGAGCACTATCTCGTCGGGCTCGTTGATGTATATTATGTCCCTGTCGTTGTCGCAGGCGCCCAGCATGGCGGCAGCCAGCAGCGCGGCGCACGGCAGAAGCTGATTTCTGAGTTTCATCGTGTATTAGTATTCGGGGTTAGACAGGTTGGGGTTGGCCGAAACTTCGCTGGCCGGGATGGGGTAGCGGTTGTAGCGGGCGTCTACGGCGCGTCCGGCGGCCACGCCGCCCTTCCACTGCCAGATATAGGCACCGGTGGTGAACTTGCCGTGGCGCACCAGGTCGGTGCGGCGCACGTTTTCGTAGAGCATCTCGCGGCCGCGCTCGTCGAGGATGAAGTCGAGGTTGAACTGGGCGTCGGAGATATTGCCGCTGTCATCGCCATAGGCGCGGGCGCGAATCTCGTTGACGAGGCCCAGGGCCTCGCTGCGGCTCATGCCCGTGCCGCCGCGCAGCACGGCCTCGGCGCAGTTCAGGTAGATTTCGGCCAGGCGGAACATGGGGAAGTCCGTATTGGCGCCGCCTGTGGCGGGGTCGCCGGACATCTCGCCCTCGTCGGTCAGATTGGTCCACTTCTCGGAGTGGTAGCCGCAGGTGCCGTCGTCCAGGGCGTTGTCGAAGTACTGGTTCTGGCCGTCGGTCCACAGCAGGCAGCGGCCGTCGGTGCTGGAGGCCACGTCGCCGAAGAGCTCGGCATATTCGCCACGCACGCGGTAGTTGCCCCAGCCGCTCTTGATGCCGTACTTCGTGGGGTCCTGCGAGTTGTCGCTGCCGCATGAACCGTGCACCAGATTCGTGCCGGAGCCCCATGTCATGGCGTTTTCGCCATCGGCATAGATTCCGTAGATGATTTCATTGGTGCGCTTGTGGTTGTCGGCGTTGAACAGCTTGGCAAAGTCGGGCTCCAGCGAGAAGCGGCCGGTGGCCATGATTTTCTTGCAGGCCGAGATGCACTCGGTGGCGTAGCTGGTGCCGGTGTACACCTCGGCGTTCAGGTAGAGACGGCTGGCGAGCGCCCAGGCCGTGGCCTTGGTGGCGCGGCCGTAGTCGTTGGTGTCAGGCAGCAGGCCCTCCAGCTCCTGCAGCTCGCTCTCGATGTAGCTGAAGAGCTGCTTGGAGTCGTAGGCCTCGGGTGTGAAGGCGGTGGTGGGCGTGTTCACGTCCACATAGGGGCCTTTGCCGTAAAGGTCGAGCACAAACCAGTAGTCCAGGGCCCTCACGAAGCGGGCCTCGGCCTCGAAGCCGCGGATGGTCTCCTGCGTGGCGGCATCGAATCCGGCGATGGCGTCGTCGCCCGTGTGGCGCAGAAATTCATTCACCACGGCTATGGAGTAGTACAGGCGGTAGTACACGTCGCTCACGCCGGGGTCCGATGCGTCCCACTGCATGTAGGCCAGCGCATAGAGGTTGTCGCCGGACATCCAGCGGAAGGCACACTCGTCGGTGGGGCCTTCCTGCAGGTTGAACAGGCAGCGCAGCAGGTCGTGGCCGCTGTAGGAGGCGATGTCCACGCCGCCGCCCTTTTCCTGGCCCACCAGCGTGTAGGTGCCGTAAATCTTGGCCAGCACGGAGCGGTAGCCGTCGAGCGACGAATACACCATCTCCGAGGTGAATCCGGTGTGGGGTGCCTGGTTGAGATGGTCGGTGCAGGAGGGCATGCCCAGCGATGCCACGAGCAGCGCACCGGCGGTGAAAGTCTTGAACAGTATGTTTTTAACTATATTCATGGCTGTGGAGTATTAGAAGTTGAGACCCACGGTGAGGGAGAAGGTGCGCGGGCGCGGATACACCGAGTTGTCGATGCCGCCGGCCACCTCGGGGTCTACGCCCTTGTACTTGGTCACGGTGAAGACGTTCTGCACCATGGCCGAGACGTGCACGTTCAGGGTGCGGTACACGCGGCCGAAGTCGTAGGTGAGCTGCAGGTTGTCCATGCGCAGGAACGAAGCGTTCTGCAGGTAGTGGTCGCTCATGTACTGGCGGTGGCGGAACTGCGTGTCCAGGAACGACGCGTTCAGGTTGTTGATCTGGCCGGCGCTCCAGGTGGTGCACTCCCAGGCGCCCATGTTGGCTGCCGAGCCGTTGTAGAGATAGTGGCCCACGTTGGCGCGCAGCGAGGTGGAGAGCGTCCACTTCTTGTAGTTGAGCGATGTGCTGAAACCGAAAATCCAGTCGGGCAGCGGGCTGTGGCTGTGGTAGCGGTCGGCGTCGCTGATTTCGCCGTCGCCGTTGAGGTCGGCGTAGAGGCCCTCGACGGGCAGGCCGGTCTCGGCGTCGTAGAGCTGCTTGTACAGGAAGTAGCTGTAGGGAGCGTAGTCGGTGGAGAACACCTGGATGGGGGTGGATTCTATCCAGCCCACGGGAGTGTCAGGGCTGGGCGACTCGGGATTGAGCGTCAGATTGGTGATGCGCACGCGCTGCCAGGTGGCGTTGAACGTGGCCGTCCAGTTCCAGTCGCGGGTGTTGATGATATTGGCGTTGATGGCCAGCTCCACGCCCTTGCTCGACATGTTGCCCACGTTCATGAGCATCTCGCGCGTGAAGTTCGTGCCGGCGGGCACGGGCACCGTGGCCAGCAGGTCCTCGGTGCGGCGGGTGTAGAAGTCGGCCGTGCCGTGGATGCGGTTGTTCATGAAGGCGAAGTCAATACCGAAGTTCCACGACTTGGTGGTTTCCCACTTCAGGCGGTCGTTGTAGGCCTCGGGGCGATAGGTGGGCACCAGGGTTCCCACGGGATAGTAGGCGCCGGGCAGCGAGATGGTGTAGGAGGGCATGAACAGGTAGTTGCCTATGCCGTCCTGCTGGCCCGTGACGCCGTACGATGCGCGCAGCTTGAAGTCGTTCATCACGCCGGCTATTCCCTGCCAGAAGTCTTCCTGCGACACGCGCCATGCCAGAGCGGCCGAGGGGAAGGTGCCCCAGCGGTTGTCCTTGGCGAAGCGCGACGAGCCGTCGCGGCGGAAGGTGGCCGTGATGAGGTAGCGGTTCATGAGCGTGTAGTTCAGTCGGCCGTAGTACGACTGCAGGTTGTGGCGCTCGTCCACGGCGGGCGAAGTCGATGTCACCTCGCCGGCCACGTTCTTCACGTCGTACGACGGGATGGTGTATTTCCAGTGCTGGTAGTCGTAGCCCAGGGTCACGTCCACATTGGAGCGGATGGCGTCGAAGTCCTTGTTGTAGTTGGCATAGACCGTGAACAGGCGGTTGTAGTTCTTCTGCGGACCCACGCGATAGTCCTGGCCGCCGTTGCTGAACTGGCTGAAGTTCTCGGCGGGCACGTAGTTGTCGGTGTAGCCCGTGGAGTAGTCGTAGGCGCCGGTGACGTGCAGGCGCAGCTCGGGAAGGAAGTGCAGGCGGTAGTCCACATCGGCGTTGCCTATGATGCGCTTCACCTTCGACTTGTAGCTCGACTGCATGAGCATGGCCATGGGGTTGGCGATGGCGCCCTGGGCCGGGCGGCCGGAGTTGTCGATCACCTCGTAGAAGCCGCCGAAGATGCTTTCGGGGTCGTAGACGGGGCGGGTGGGGTCGTAGGCCATGGCGTTCCACACGGCGCCGGTGTTGGCGAAGCGGCTCTTGGAGTAGGTGCCCTTGGCCGAGAGGTTCACGCGCAGGTGGTCGGCGAAGAACGAGGGCGTAAGGTTGATGTTGGCCGTGTAGCGCTGGGCGTTGTCGGTGTGCAGGATGCCGTTCTGGTCCATGGCGCCTATCGACACTCGGAAGGGCAGGAAGCCCACGCGGCCGCCCACGCTGATGTTGTTGTCGGTGCCGAAGGCCGTGCGGTAGATTTCATCGTTCCAGTCGGTGCGCGCGCCGTACAGGGCCATGCCCTCGTCGAGCAGCGTGTTCTGGGCCGCGGTGCCGAAGGTGCGCACGGCGTTGATGAACTCGTCGTAGCCCAGGTTCTGGGCCACGCGTGTCTTGTGCGACACGGAGTTGGTGGTGGAGAACGACACCTTCACGCCATCGCCCGAACCTTTCTTGGTGGTGATGATGATTACGCCGTTCGACGCGCGAGAGCCGTAAATGGCCGTCGACGAAGCATCCTTCAGGATGGTCATGCTCTCGATGTCGTTGGGGTTGATGAGGCTCAGGAAGTTGCCGCTGCCGTTGATGGAGCCGCCCACTTCCATGGGCACGCCGTCGAGCACGATCAGAGGGTCGTTGGAGGCGTTGAGCGAGGCGCCGCCGCGCACGCGGATGGTACTGCCGGCGTTGGGCGAGCCGCCGGCGCTCGTGATCTGCACGCCGGCAATCTTGCCGTTGATGAGTTCTTCGGGCGAAGAAATCATGCCCTTGTTGAAATCCTTTTCGCTCACGCTGGAGATGGCGCCCGTGAGGTCGTCTTTCTTCCGCACGCCGTAGCCTATCACCACCACTTCGTCGAGCGACTCGCTGTTGGGCGTGAGCGTCACGTCCAGCACGTCGCCGGTGATGTCGGCCGTGAGGTTGTTGTATCCCACATAGGAGAATGTGAGCTGGCGGGCGCCGTCGGGCACCTTGATGAGATAGTGGCCGTCGATGTCGGTGGCCACGCCTATCGACTGGCCCACGACCTTGACCGATGCGCCTATCAGGGGCTCGCCTGTCTCGTCGGTCACAGTGCCGGCTACGGAGCGCTGGGCCTGTGCCTGTGCCGAAACGGGGAGGAGAAGCAGGGCGAGCAGCGTGGCCCACCATCTCAGCTTCCTTTCGGTTTTGCCGATTGCTTTGTTCATAGTATGTGTTTTTATGGTTTGTTCTTTTACTGGCTTGATTTAAGTGGCGCAAAGATAGCTCCTATATAATAAAGGAGCAAGAAGAAATCGGACAATAGATGCAACATTTCCGCCCCGTGCCCGATTTGTTGCATTATTGTGGGATTGCACCTTAGAGTAACTATTCAGCCAGTTGAGAAAGAACGCGCCCCCGGCGCGTCGCTCGTATTCCGTCTTTGAGGGGGGACGCTTATTGACTCAGATTAAAAGCCGCGTCGGAGAGGCGATGTCATTACACAAATCTGTGTGTGAAAACAGCGCATCTCCGAAGCGCCGGAACCTTTTGGACGGTCCCTCAGGCCTCGCTGCGCTCGACCTGAGGTTAAGGAATGTCGCGTCTCCGACGCTCTCCGTTGTTGAATCACAACTACTTGTAAGAATTCTCTGCGCGATTTTTCCCATATACAATGCCAATACGCTGAATAGTCACTCTTACACGTTGTCGTCGCTGCGGTATTCGCTGGGCTTCACGCCGTAGCGCTCCTGGAAGCACTTGGCGAAATACGACGGCGTCTTGAAGCCCACCATGTAGCTCACCTCGGCCACCGTGAAGCGTTTCTGGCTCAGGAGCACCGCCGCTTTCTGCAGCCTCACGCTGCGGATATAGTCGAGCGGCGACATCCCCATGTATTTCTTGATCAGGCGGTAGAGCTGCTTGTTGGGTATGTCGCTTTTCTCGCACAGCAGATTCACGTTCAGGTCCGGATCGGAGATGTTTTCCTCTATAGTGCGGGCAATCTTGGCCAGGGCCTTCTCCGTGGCCGTCTCGGCCTCGATGGGGCGCGCCTCGGCCTCAGCTATGGCCTGGATGCGCAGCCGTTCCTTGATTTCCCGGCGCGCCTTCAGCAGCTGCTCTATGCGGCCCAGCAGGGCGTGGGGCTCGAAGGGCTTGGCCATGAACACGTCGATGCCCAGCTTGATGCTCTCGTTTTCGGTGGCGTTGTCGTTCTTGGCCGTGAGCATGATTATGGGGATGGCGGCCAGGCGCGGATTCTGCTTCAGCTCCTTCACCATCTCAAGGCCGCTCATCACGGGCATCATCTCGTCGGCGATAATCACGTCGGGCACGAAGGAGGCCGCGATGGACAGCCCCGTGCGGCCGTTGTCGGCCCGCTGCACGGTGTACTTGTCGGCCAGCAGTCCGGCTATGAAGCCGGCAATCTGCTGGTTGTCTTCCACCAGGAGCACGCCGGGCAGCCCGGCCGCTTGCCCCCCGTGGCTCTGCGCCGTGGCGGCGGGGTATGTCTCGGCGGCGGGCAGCTCCACAACGAAGGCCGTGCCCTGTCCCTCGCGGCTGTAGAGCTCGATGGTGCCTCCCATCAGCTCGATGTAGCGCTTTATCAGGTAGAGGCCCAGGCCGGTGCCGTCGCGCAGCTGCGATGTGGCCGGCGCACGGAACATTCGCTGAAACACCAGCGGCTGGTCTATCTCGGCTATGCCCAGGCCGTCGTCGGACACCACTATCTCCACGCGGCCGTCCTTGCGGGCCACGCCGCACGATATGGTGGCGCCGTCGTCGGAGTATTTGCAGGCGTTCGACAGCAGGTTGGTCACCACCGATTCGAGCTTCACGGCGTCGGCCTCTATGAAAACCGGGGCCTCGGAGGCGTGAAACACGAAGTTCTTCGACGGATTGTTGTCCTTGAACACGTCGAACACTCCGCGGCAGAAATCCACCACGTCGAGCGTCGACAATATAAGCATGCTGTCGCCGGCGTCCTCGAGGTGCTGCAGCTCCAGCGTGCGGTGTATCATGTTGTTGAGGCGCACGGCGTTGTCGTAGACGGTTTCGAGGCTGCGGCGGCTTTCGGCATCGCCGGCCTTCTCCTTGAGCATGCTCACGGGGCCGAGTATCATCGACAGCGGCGTCTTCAGGTCGTGGGAGATGGTGGAGAGGAACGAGAGCTTGCGCTCCACGTTTTCGAGCGCGGCCTGCCGCTCCTGCTCGCGCAGCGCGCGGGTGTTCTTGCGCCGCAGATACCACACCAGCCAGCACACGGCCGCCACGGCCACCAGGGCATACAGCGCGATGGCCCACCACGACAGGGCCGCGGGAGCCTCGACGCGCAACGGCACCGTGGCGGGCGGCGCATCTGAGCCCAGCACCTTCACCAGCACGTTGTAGCTGCCCATGCGCAGGTCGGAGAGCGTGATGGTGTTGGCGCCCTCGGGCAGCACTATCCAGCTCTGGGCCGGGTCGTCGCCCTCGCCGTCGCCCGTGAGCTTGTACATGTAGCGCTGCACGGCTTCGGGCGAGTAGTTGAGCGTGCCCACCACCAGGGTGAAGCTGCCGCCGTAGGGTATCGTGAGACCGCCGGCGCCGCTCATCAGGTCGGAGAGGTCGAGGCGGCCGCCGTGGTCGTCGAGCACTATCCTTATGGTCTTGTAGTCGCGCTCCACGGCCATTTCCTCGAGGTCCACCTCGAGAATCTCGTCGGTGCCGCCGAGATACACCTTGCGGCGCCCGGGGTCTTCGTAGATGGCCGTGTAGGATTTCTGGGGGATGGGCAGCAGCGTGGCCTCGCCGCTGCGGGTGTCGATGCTCCACACGTTGCTCTGGGTGGACACCCACACGCCGCCGCCCACCCTGCCCATGGCCAGGATGGACTCGTCGCTGCCCGTGGGCGGAAAGTGCACCGTGCGGTGGCTGCCGTCGCGGTCTATCACCGTCACTCCGCCGCTGAAGGCGCAGCACATGCGCCCGGCGCTGTCGGTGGCTATGCAGTTGGGATACTCGCCGGCGATGCTGCGGATGTCGTAGCCCGTGGCATCGCCCGTGGCGAAGTCGTAGCGCGTGAGCACGCTGTCGCGGAACAGGAGCACCCACAGGTTGCCGTCGCGGTCTTTCTCCACGTTGTTCACCAGGTCGTTGCGCAGCCGCAGGCCCCGGGAGTCGGCGTTCACGGAGCGGTCGGCCACGATGGTGGCGCCGCCTGGCGCGAAGCGGCTCTTGTCCACGCGCTGCAGGCCGCTCAGGAAGCCGCCCACCAGGTAGGAGTCGCCGTCGTCCACGATGGCGTAGACCCAGTTGGAGTTGTGCTCGCCGGCGCTGTCCGTCACGTGATACACGTCGAAGGCGCCACTGCGGCGGTTGAAGCGGTTGATGCCGCCGTCGGTGGCCATCCAGATGTCGCCGGCGGCGTCTTCGTGCACGTCGCGGATGCGGTTGTGCGACAGCGAGCCCGGCGTGCCGTCGTGGCGATACCAGCGCGCGCCGGCGCCGGCGTCGAGGTGTATGGCGCCGTTCGAGCCCGTGAGCCACAGACCGTCGCGGCTGTCGCGGAAGATGTCGTAGATGTCGTTGCCCTCGCCGGAGTTCACCAGGTCGCTCAGCTTCACGGTGCGGATGGAGGCGGAGTTGGAGGCTATGGAGAAGCCGCGCTCGTGGCCGGCCCACACGTTGTGGTCGCCGTCGGCGAAAATACACCATATCTCGTTGTCGGCCAGGCTCAGCTCGCGCCTGGAGTTGTGGCGGTAGTGGCGGGCGCTGTCGCCGCCTATGTCGAACACGCCGTTGTCGGTGCCTATCAGTATGTGGCCGCCCTCGCCGTGGGCCATGCTCTTGATGTTGTTGCGGTCCACGGCCGGGATTCTCTCCCAGCTGTCGGCCACGGGCGAGTAGCGGTAGAGGGCGCCCTCGGTGCCCACGTAGATGCCCTCGTGGTCGATGTCTTCAAGCAGGCAGTTGGCGAAAAACACGCGTGGAGCCTGCCGGCCGGCGCTGTCGCGCATCCTCACGGCCTCGAAGGCCCCCGTGCGGCTGTTCAGCCTGGCCAGACCGCTGTAGGTGCCGGCATACACCACTCCGCGGCTGTCGCGCAGGATGGAGTATACCGAGCGGTGGGGCAGGCCGGCCGAGAGGTCGCGCAGGCTGTCGGCCTCGGTGTCGAGCACGTAGATGCCGTTCAGGCCTCCTATCCACAGCTCGCGCTCGCCGGCCATCAGGGCGCGTATCTCGCGCGGCGCATAGAGCCCGGCGTCGGAGAAATCGCCTGTGGCATAGTCGAGTATGCGCAGGCCGTTGTTGGTGCCCACGTAGAGGCGGCCGTCCATCTCGGCCAGCGCATGCACCTGCGAGCCTGCCAGCTCGCGGCGCCCCACGGCGTGGGTGGAGGCGCCGTCGTAGAAAAACAGGCCGTTGTTGGTGCCCAGCCACATCAGCCCGCGGCTGTCGCGCAGGATGCTGAACACGGCCACCTTCTTGCCGTCGACCGACACGTTTTTCCACGCGGGCTCGGTCTCCGGCAGCTGTGGCGCCGCCGTGGCGCGCAGCCATGCGGGCAACGCCACAAGCATCGCCGCCAGCCAGGCCCTTATTAAAGATGTGAATTTTATGTTGAAGACAGTTTGATTGTTACACGGCATTTTCATCGCCGGCCAGGGCGTTGATCACGGTGCGCACCATGATTTTCATGTCCAGCAGCAGCGTCCAGTGCTCGATATACCACACGTCGGCCTCCACGCGGCGCTCCATCTTCCACAGCTCGTCGGTGGGGCCGCGCAGGCCGTTGACCTGCGCCCAGCCCGTGATGCCGGGCTTCACGGCGTGGCGCGCCATGTAGCGGTCTATCAGCTGGCTGTAGTCGTCGGTGTGCTTGAGCATGTGGGGGCGCGGACCCACTATCGACATGTCGCCGCGCCACACATTAATAAACTGCGGCAACTCGTCGATGCTGGTGCGGCGCAGCCATGCGCCTATGCGCGTCACGCGTGGGTCGCCGGCCGTGGCCTGGCGCCTGTCGGCGTCGCTGCTGCTGCGCATGGTGCGGAATTTCAGGCAGGTGAAGGTGCGGCCGTGATAGCCGGTGCGCTGTTGCTTGAAGTAGACCGGGCCTTTCGACGACAGCTTGATGGCTATCGCCACCGGCACGTAGATGAGCGGATACAGGCACAGGAATGCCGAGCTCACCGCGATGTCGAAAAGTCGTTTCACGGCGCGGTTCACGGGCGATTTCAGCGGGTTGCGCTTCACGGCCATCACCGTCATCGTGCCCACGGTCATGAGGTCGAAATCGCGCTGCACGTAGCGCGACAGGCGCGGCACGAAGAAGAATTCCGAGCCGCAGTCGTCGGCCACCTTCAGCACCTCGGCGGCGCGCCGCCCGTCGGTGCTGCCGCTGCCGCTGCCGCAGTAGAACACCTGGTGCACGCGCTCGCGGGCTATGAAGTCGGCCAGCTCGTCGAGCCGGCCCAGATACTTGCCGCTGAATCCCTCGGGGCATTCATCGTCGAAGAATCCCAGCAGGCGGTAGCCGTAGCCGGCGTCGCGGCACAGCTCGGAGGCGAAACGCTCGCCGGTGGCGGTGGCGCCCACTATCACCACGCGGGCATAGCTGCGGCCGCGCCGGCGGTAGTGTTTCAGATAGGCGCGCGACGACAGGCGCAGCAGCAGCATGCCGCCGAACATCATGGCGTAGAACAGCGCCAGGTCGGCCACCGGGATGCGGTCCGGCGCCGCTATGGCCAGCAGGGATATGAAGAAGAGGGCGTGCAACGCCGTGTCGCTCAGGGCCTGGCGCGTCACCACATCGAGCTGCAGGGCGCGCCACAGGCTGCGCCGCAGGCCCCACCACAGCTCCGGCACCAGCGCCAGGTTCACCAGCAGCGCGGGCAGGTGCCAGCTGCCGCCGGCGGCTATTTCCGGCCGCAGCACGCACAGGAGCGCAAAAAGCGCGTTCACCATTGCCACGTCGGCTATGGCGAAGAGCAGCGGTATGTAGCGACCGCGGGCAACGTATCCCGGCTGAATCATTGGCCTGCAAGGTTATGGCCGGGCGAGCCGCGGCTCGCCCGGCGCGGGTGAGTTACTGTTTATTTCGCAAGGGTCTTCAGCTGCTCGGCCATTTCGGCGATGTCGGCTTTCAGACGCTCTATCTTCTCCTCGAAGCCGCGCAGCAGCGAGTTGCCGCTCTTGCTCTTGGCGTTGAGGAAGCCCAGGTTGTTCTCCAGGGTGCGCAGCTCGGCGCGCTTGGCCTCCACGATGCGGGCCAGGCGGTCGCGCTCGCGGGCGGCGGCGTCGCCCTCCATGCCGGCCACGGCGGCGGCAAACTGCTCGCGGCGCTCGCGGCGGCGGTTGTTGCTCATGCCGTCGCGCAGGCTGTCGAGGCAGGCGCGATACTGGTCGTAGATCTTATCCTTCTCCTTGAAGGGCACGTGGCCTATGGTCTGCCACTCGTCCTGGATGGCCTTGATGGCGGCCTGCAGCTCGGCGCGGGGCTGGTCGGCGCTCAGGGCCTTAAGGCGCTCCACCAGGGCGCGCTTGGCCTCGAGATTGGCGTTTTCCTCGCTGCGCTTGCCGCTGCCGGCCTTCTTCTTGCTGTCGAAGAAGTGGTTGCAGGCATCCATGAAGCGGCGCCACACGGCGTCGCTGTGGCGCTTGGCCACAGGGCCTATCGTGCGCCACTGCTGCTGCATCTCCACGAAGCGGGCGCCGGCTTTCGACCATTCGGTGCTGTCTTTCAGCGCCTCGGCCTCCTCGGCCAGGGCGGTCTTGGCGGCAAGGTTGGCGGCCAGCTGCTCGCGGGTGTCGCGGAAGTATTCGGCCTTGGCGGCGAAGAACTTGTCGCAGGCGGCGCGGAAGCGGGCGAAGAGCTCGCGGTTGGCGCGGCGCGAGGCATAGCCCTGCTCGCGCCACTGCTTCTGCAGCTCCTGGATGGCAGCCGTGGCCTTTTCCCAGGCGTTGAAGCCGGAGAGCTCGGCCGTGTCTATAGCCTCCACGGCAGCGCACAGGGCCTCCTTGGCAGCCTCGGCTTCGGCCTCCTTGGCCTTGCGCTCCTCGAAGTAGGCCTGATAGCGCTTGCTCACAACGGCGCTGGCGGCGCGGAACTTGTCCCAGATCTCGTCGCGCAGCTCCTTGGCCACGGGGCCGGCCTGGCGCCACTTCTCGTGCAGTTCCTGCAGGCGGCGGTGGGCCGTGATCACGTCCTGCTCGTCGGCCAGCTTCTCGGCCTCGCATATCAGCAGGGTCTTCGTGTCGAGGTTCTTCTTGAAGTCGTAGTCGCGCAGCTCCTTGTTTATCTTCAGGTTGTCGCTGAAATGCTCGCGCGCGTCCTGGAAGCGCTTCCACACGGCCGTCTCCTCCGTGGGCTCCACGGCGCCGATGGCGTTGAACTCGTCCTGCAGCTCGCGGTAGCGCGGGAATGTGCGGTTCACATTGTCGGTGTCCTCGGCCAGGGCGTTGATTTCGGCTATGATGGCGTTCTTGCGCTCCAGGTTGGCAGCGCGCTGGGCCTCGAGCTGTGCCGTCCACGACGCCTTCTTGTCGCGTATCTGCGCGAGAATGGCAGCGAACATCTCCTCCTGCTTCACGGCCTCGGCCACAGCCTGCGCGTCGGGCTCCTCGCCCTCGCCTTCGGCCGGAGCCGACGGGCGCAGCATGTTCCATGCCGAGCGCAGGCGGCGCACATCGTCGCTCGTGATTTCCGACGCCTCGCGGGCCAGGATGTCGCAGGCAGCTGCGATCACCTCTTCGGCCGTGGCCGGGCGATGGCTGTGCTCGGCGGCGTCTTCCTGTTCGATAGCTTCAGTCATTTCCATCTCGGCGGCAACTTCTGCAGCTCCGTCGGGTGCTTCGGCACCGGTTGCGGGTGCCGGGGTGAGGATTTCCTCGGCGTTTACAGCGCTCAAGGAGGATTCGTTCGTTTCCATATTTGCTTATTAAGTGTTTTACGCACAAGGCGCAGCCCCAAAATTAGCAATAAAAATCGAACTACATGCAAAAAATCCCCAAAAATCGCAAAAACCCGTCAGCCGGCCCATAACTATAGGACCGGCAAATGCGTGGAAACAATCGCGCAGAGGCGCAGAGAGGGCTTGCCCTATATCATTAAGGGGAGAGAACGCCGGTCAGCGCATCCGGGCGCCACCACATATTTTTCTTAGAAGGTCGAGAGCGGCAGCGCCGCTCCACGTATATAGCCACATGCAAGCGCGGCAGAACCGTGCGCAGCTTGTGGTTGCCGCCCCCCCAGGCCACAGCGCCTCGAAGAGGTGCAACTGTTGATGCCACAGACGCCCCGCTAATGCGCGGAGCTCGTTGGGTGGGAGCGGTGCCAACGCGGCTAACGCCGCCGGTCATCTGGGGGGAGCGTCGGAGACGCGATGTCCCTTAGCCTCAGGTCGAGCGCAGCGAGGCCTGAGGAACAGCCGAATCCATGGAAGAGCCTCGGAGAGGCGATGTTATTGCACAAATTCGTGTGAGATTACAGCGCATCTCCGAAGCGCCCCTTTGCTTTGACGTTACCCGACGCGGCTAACGCCGCCGGACTGCCGGGGGGGGAGGTATTGGAGCATTGTCGGAGGGCCATGCGGGGAGGGGGACGCTTGAAAAGCGTCCCTCCAAGCGCCTTTGAAATTACACTGCGGCTCCGAGCGAGGCCAACCCCCAGCAATTTTTTTTTGTTGCTTTTGCCCTTTTTGATCTTTTGTATCAACGATATACACAAAACTATTGCCGGAATGAAAATTTCTTTCTATCTTTGTGGCGCAGGCCGCAACGCAGAAGCCCGGTCAAGGGCCAAGCGGGCGGGTTTGCACACATAATTAATAAAAGCGTTACTCGGCGCTCTTTCTTGGCTTGTTGAAACCTGGAAAATTTCGATCTTCGTCAAGAATGAAGCAAACAGTAGACGTCTCGTGGATATGTATTATCTGCCGGATTACGCGCGGGAGCGTGTGCATCCGGTGTATCTGCATATATTCTGCGTGAGGCTTCTGCAGGTTTGCTCGTTCTACGAAGATGGGCAATTCCAGGGCCTCAACAAGCGGAACGGGCAACAGGTACGGCCCCACGCTTTTCGTTTTCTAAACATCTAAATATCAGCCATCAAGGCGGCCGGAGGCTTAACGGAATCATATCCTTATGAAAAAAACACTCAACCTCTTGCTGCTCCTGTGGATGGCACTGCTCGCAGCCTGCAGCGCCGACGAGCCGCAGACCGTCTCGCCCACCGAGGAGTACAACCGCGAGTTTGTCAAAGAGTTCGGCGTACCGGCCCAGGGCCACGACTTCTCCATGGCCACCACCGCCGGCCTCAAGGTGACCAGCGCCGCCGGCGACCACATCACCGTGACGGCCGAAATCGATGGCGAAGAATACCTCTTCGCCGACTGCCATGTGCCCGCCGGCACCACCGCCGTGCCCGTGACCATCCCCCGCACCGTGTCGCAGCTCAAAATCGCCACCAATAAAGGAGCCCGCACGGTGGCCACAAATGCCCTTGTAAATCTCGACGAGATTAAGGACGAGATGGTGATAAATCCACCTAAAAACCCTGGCGACAATCCATATCTTGCATTTCGACAGTCGGATTTTCTCGATGAATTCTTCTCAAACTATCCGCAGGAGGAAAGCAAGCTTAAGAATCGCGGAGATTTATATCTGTTTCGCAAGAAGGAAGGTTATATATTCCCCGTCTACTATAGGGCCGACAGGAATAATATATCGGACTATAAGGTGCTTATTTCCGACTCGCGGTATGGAAGGCAAGATGATGTGTGGACTGCCGAATTGAAGTTTGATTACAACACAAATCCCTTCAGTTCGCTCAAATACATGCCATCTACATATAGTGAAATTGGAGAGATAAAAAGTCTTTATGACCACGCTTTTTCATCAAAGCCCTATCCTGGGGAAGAATACACTGATGAAATCATATTGTGCCGAGGAATTAAAGTGGAAGATGTACTCGATCCGGAACGAAAACTTTGGAGCTCAAAACAGTGGTATCTTGAACTCCAATATGGATTCGGCAATGGGGGCGACTTCTCCTTGAGCTCTGAAAGTCCGTATAGAAACCAGGCTTTCTGGGACGGTTACTATGATGTGCCTTTGCAGGGATTGAATCTGGCATATTTCAGTACCTGCCATTTCTCGCCCAAAAATAAGGACTATTACATCTACGACAATAAGAATAACCTGAAGGGTGACGACGGAAGTTTTTTTGCAAAACTAACCGTAGACGGGGTGTTTTTAATAGGATTCAACACTGCGCCCACTCAAATAGCATCGGATGACATACGGGATTTTTGTGACGTAGTATTCCTATACATACCTACTCAGAGATCATCATCGGCCACCGTAAGCTCTCCGGATAAATATATCTGGACAATTGCCGCCGAAGATCTTGGAGCTACCGACGACTGGGATTTCAATGATGCTGTGTTTACATTCTCCGACCAGATCAGGGATCTTAATACAGAAAATTACGGAGCCTCCAACAATAATGTAAGGGAATGGGGTCCGCGTGATGCAGAGCCGGTGCGCGTTATCACCGTTACCCCGAAAGCTGCAGGCGGCACTATGCCCCTTTATATTACCTACACAGGCAAGGTGAGTCCAACTCCCGTTATCCCCGATGGACGCAACGAAACCGCGTTACTCAAATACTCTGTTGCAAACAACGCAGTAAAACAATTCACGGCATCGCTCGACAATCTTACTGAAGCAACCTATATCGTGGGCAAGGAGATTCATTCCTGGCTTGGTGCCGATTCGTACACTACTATGGTAAATACCGGCGAAAAGGATCAAAATCTGAAGCCAAAGGCTGTGGAATTTGCCATTCCCATCGACACTCAGCTTGGCGTGGGCTACGACGTAGCCAGCGGCACCTTTGAAAACAGCACGCTTCATGCATCCGTAGCCAATAAGACCCTGGCCGGATTTGCCGTAGTGGTCGACAAGGAGAACACCTTAGGCATCGATGCCATGAACGACACCGAGCAAGGCATGCACCGCGCCGACAATCTCGTGATGGGTCAGGGCACCTACGTAGTGGGCCGCCCCAACCCGAGCAAGGGCGAAGTGGCCCCGCAGATGATTCTCGTTCCGGGCTACACCTGGTACTGGCCCCAGGAGCGCGTGAACATCAGCGAGGCCTACCCCGACTTCACCAAGTGGCTCGCCAATCCCGCCGCCGCGCCCAAGTGGTCGTCGAACTACGTCAAAGAAAAAGTGACTTATTAACCTACCTCAACGCTCAGCGAGCCCGCAGCCCCGGTTGCGGGCTCGTTTTGTTTTGCAGCGGGAGCCCATCAGGCTCGCATGACCCCGCGCGGGCCGCTCGCCCGATTGTGAAGGATGTGGGCCATAGCCGCGCTCCCCGGCGCGTCCTTTATTTTCTATTATAGCTATAGTAGCTATTATAGCTTAAATAGCTATTTTAGGGCGCCATGCGGGGGTGGACGCTTAAAAAGCGTCCCTCCAGGGCTACAGCTTGTTAGGTTCTTCTCTGCGGCTCTGCGCGAGGCCATCCCCTCAAAAAAATAGCCTGCGCGGTGGGGCGCAGGCCTTTTTGTTTCTTTTGGCTTTTTGTCCTTCTGTATCTACGTGCAGACGAGGGGCTGGCTCAGAATGTGCAACTGAAGGTGAAGCCGGGGGCGCCGCCCACGTTGGCGGGCATGATGGACGAGGTGCGGCCGTGGCGACGGGCGGCTTCCACGCGGGCGGGGTTGCCGGTGAAGAGGCCCATGAGCTCGTTCACGGGGTCGATGATCACGCCCACGATGTTGCCCAGCACCTTGGAGCCCGCGAGGCGGTAGTCGTTGGCCACCAGGTGGCGCTTCAGGCGGTAGAAACCTTCGCCTATGAGGCTACCCACGCCGGGCGTGATGAAGATGTCCTGTATCGACGGCGGTTCCATGAAAGCCTCGATACCGAACTCCCAGAACACCGTGCTGATGAAGGCCGAGTAGAGCATGCTCTGGCCGAAGTTGAAGCCCACGGAGCGGGCCGACATGAAGTAGACGGCCCCGGCATAGGGGTGCATGATATAGTTGAAAATCCAGGAGTCGCCGTCCCAGGTGGGACCGATTTTGAACACGTTTCTGTACCAGCGCTTGAACATGGGCACCTGGCGTATTTCGGCGCGGTTCCAGCTGGTGGCGTCCTCGGGCAGGCATTCCAGCACTCCCAGGGTGCCCACCATGGCGCCGGCATAGACGGCGGTGTTGAGCCACAGGCGGTGCCAGTCGGGGCTCTTGCCCTTCCAGGAGTAGGGGAGCTCGTAGGGAGAAACGGGTGTGTGCTTGTCGTCCGTGTGGTCGATAGCGGTGAGATAGTCGGTGGAGATGGTGGCCTGGGCCAGAAGGTCGTCAGTGTCGGGCACAGGGATAAGGGTGATTTCGGAGTCCTCCACTGCCACCACGTCGAGTGCGCTGATGCCCTCTCCGGCGAATGCCCGGCCCGCACCCAGCGATGCGATGCTCAGTATCAGCGATATGGCGGCTTTGTTGATCATGTGATGAGTTTTTATAGTTGAAACATTTATTAGCTGTATGCAATTACAACACTCATCCCCCCGATTTTGTTGAGCCGCCCGTCTCCTCGGGCCGAAATCAGGCCAGGGTGCAGTCGTAGCCGGCGGCGGCCACGGCGGCAATCACGGCCTCGGGAGCGGCTGTGCCTTCCACCTGCGCGCGGCCTGCGGCAAGGTCTACCGACACCTTCTCCACGCCGGGCACGGCGGCGATGCTTTTTTCTACGTTGGCGCGGCAGTGGTTGCACATCATGCCGTCAATCTTGTATTCTTTCATAGCTATTGTGTTTTGATGATTATGTTCGTTGCAGCAGTAGCAGCCTGGGGCGGGGCGCTTGCGCAGGATGCCGGTGCGCACGGCCAGGGCCCGCAGCAGCATGAGCGACAGCACGATGCCGCTGGCCAGTTGCACCCAGCTGTTGTGCATGCCCGTGCCCGCGCCGCTGTGGTGGGGACACGACAGGGTCTCGGCCATGGGCAGCTCAAACCACGAGGCGGGCATGAAATAGTCGGCCAGCAGACCGAACACCATGGCACCCACCACGATGGCACCCACGTAGAACACCTGCACGCCGCGGCCCAGCGCCTTGTGCACCACCATGAGCGATGCAGCGTTGGTGGCCGGGCCGGCCATCAGGAGCACCAGGGCGGCGCCGGGCGACAAGCCCTTGAGCATCAGCGCCACGGCGATGGGAATAGACCCCGTGGCGCACACATACATGGGCACACTCAGCGCCAGCACCAGCAGCATGCTCAGCAGCGGGTAGTCGCTGAGCGACGCCAGGAAGTCGGCCGGCACGAAGGCGGTGATAAGGGCAGCGATCACCAGGCCGATGAGCAGCCAGCGGCCGATGTCTTCCATCATGTTGCCGAAACCATAGACGGCGGCCGCACGCACGCGGGCCATGAAGCCTGCGGGGCGCGTGTCGGGGTTGCCTTCGGGCTCCTGCACGGCTGCGGCGTTGCCGCCGCGGCGCGCAAAGCGGTTGGCCAGCGCGCCGCCTCCCACGGCCGTGACCAGCGCGGCCACCGGGCGCAGCAGCGCGAAGGGCAGACCCATCATGGAGTAGGTGGCGGCGATGGAGTCGACGCCCGTCTGGGGTGTGGCTATCAGAAACGACACCGTGGCGCCGCGCGAGGCACCCTCGCGTTGCAAGCCCATGGCCGTGGGCACCACGCCACACGAGCACAGCGGCAGCGGAATGCCGAAGAGCGCGGCCTTCACCACCGAGCCGAAAGTGTTGGGCGCCAGGTGGGTGCGATATAGCGATGCCGGCACGAAAGCGTGCATCACGCCCGCAATCGCAAATCCCAGCAGCAGATAGGGGGCCATCTCGCAGAGCATGGCCCAGAAAATCTCTATAATGTTCATATCGCAAAGTTACGAAAAAATCCCCGCAACCCGGTTGCAAAGTTCCGGCTGTATGGCCCTCGCGCAGAGACGCGGAGAATATTTTTAAAGGCTGAAATCCGGATAGTGCCTTTCCCTGATTTGGGTTGACTGTCAGGAGTCATAGACCCTGTCACATCAGATATGGGCTGTATCTTATTATTCAGGGAGATATATGATTTTCTCTGCGTCTCTGCGCGAGTTTTCCACGCGGTCTGTTGCCTGGGGCGGGGCTTACATGCCGCAGGCGGCGAGGAGGGTGGCGTAGGCCACGGCCACGTTGCGGCGTGCGTTGATGTGCATCCGCACCACCTCGGCATAGCGCTCGCGCATGTCCATGAGCTCGACGAGCGACACATCGCCGTGACGGTAGGAGTCGATGTAGGCGTCGTAGATGGTGCGGGCCTCGTGCATCACGCTCTCGTCCAGCTCGAGCCACGCGGCGCGGGCCAGGGTGTAGCTCTCGGCGGCGGCGAGTGCCTGGCTGCGCACCTCCACGGCTGCCTGGCCGGCTTGCAGCTCGGCCTGCTCGTGGCGCAGGCGCGCGGCCGTCACGGCGCCGCGGTTGGAGTTGGAAAACTTCAGGGGGATGCTCACACCCACGCTGATGCCTCCGAAGCGGGGCGCCGGGGCTATCTCGTTGCGCACCTCGGTGTTGTAGTTGTAGCCCAGCGAGAGGTCGAACTCCATCTTGCGCTCGGCCTTCTCCACGCGCAGCTGCCGCTCGGCCACGGTGGCCGATTTCATGGCGGCGCGCAGGTCGGCCCGCCGCTCCACGGCCATCTCGGCCACCTCGGCGGCGCTCACCGTGGGATACAGCATGCGCGCAGCCGTGTCGGTGCGTATTTCGGCCGCCCTCTCCGGGCAACCCATCAGCGTGGCCAGCGCCAGGCGTGCGTTGTGCATCTCGGCGGTGGCTGCTGCGGCCTCGGCTGCGGCCATGTGCGAGGCTATGTGGGTGGCCGAGGCGTCGACCGGGCGCACCTGACCTATGGCGGCGCCCACGGAGTCGCCGCGGGCAATGTCGGCCATGGAGCGCGCCATGGAGGCGGCCACGTCGTTGAGCATCTCGGCGCGCATGGCGTCGAAATAGGCCGTGGCCGTCACGAGGCGCATGCGCTGCAGCTCGGCGTCGAGCATGGCGCCGGCCAGCTCGCGCTCGCTTGCGGCCAGGCTGCGGCGCGCGGCCCGGCGGCCGGGCGAGAGCGTGTAGCCCAGCTCCACGGCCCAGCTCTGGCCCATCTGCATGCGGTGGTCGTCGTTGTTGGCATATTCAAATCCCAAGGTGGGGTCGTTGAACACGGCCGCGGCGCGTTCCTCGGCCTCGGCTATGGGCAGGTTGAGGCGCTCGGCCGCCAGGGCCAGATTGTCGCGGGCCACGGCGCGCAGGCAGCTGTCGAGCGAGAGCGGGGCCGCCGCGGCCGGCGCTGCGGCCAGCAGCAGTATGATGGTTGAAAATTTCATTTCTCTTTGCTGATATATCGTTTTTCAATAGCGTAGTAGAGCACGGGCAGCACATAGAGCGTGAGCACCGTGGCGAAGAGCAGGCCGTAGACTATCACCGTGGCCAGCGGGCGCTGCACGTCGCTGCCGATGTTGGTGGACAGCGATGCCGGCAGCAGGCCCAGCACGGCCACGGAGGCCGTCATCAGGATGGGGCGGAAGCGGTGGGCGGCGCCCTCGGCCACGGTGCGCTCCAGCCGGGCGGCATCGCGGCGCCGCCGCAGGATGTTGATGTGCGACAGCATGATCACGCCGTTCTGGATCGCCACGCCGAAGAGGGCGATGAAGCCCACGGCCGACGACACGTTCAGCGTCATGCCGCGCAGGTTCAGGGCCAGCATGCCGCCGAAGAGCGCCAGCGGCAGCATGGCGAAGATGGCCAGCGCCATGCGTATCTTGCCCAGGGCTATGATGAGCAGCAACAGCATCACGGCCAGCGCCAGGGGCACCACGATGGCCAGGCGGCCGTAGGCTCGCGACTGGTTCTCGAACTGGCCGCCCCATTCCAGGCGGATGCTGTCGTGGTCGTAGGGCACCTCGCGCTCGATGCGTCCGCGGGCCTCGGCCAGGAATTTCGACAGGTCGACGCCGCGCAGGTTCACGCGCACGATCACGTTGCGGCGGTTCATCTCGCGGGTGATCATGGATGCGCCCGTGGTCATGCGCACGTCGGCCACCTGCGACAGGGCCACGGCGCCGCCGTCGGGCGTGGTGAGCCGCAGGGCCCCTATCTTTTCGGGGGTGTCGCGGTAGCTCTCGTTGTAGCGGCAGATCACGTCGTAGCTCTTGCTGCCCACGAAGATGCTGCTCACGGCCTTGCCGCCTATCACGAGCTCGATGAGGTCGGTGACGTCGGACACGTTGAGGCCGTAGCGGGCGATGCGCTCGCGGTCGACGATTATCTGCAGCTGCGGCATGGGCGGCTCCTGGTCGACGGCCACGTCGACGGCGCCGGGAATGGTGGCGAGCACGCGCTCGATGGCCTCCGCCACGTGGCGCGTCGTGTCGTTGTTCTCGCCGTAGACCTTGAGGGCCAGGTCGCTGTGGGCGCCGGCTATCTGGTCCATCACCATGTCGATGATGGGCTGGGAGAAGCCCACGGTGATGCCCGGGATGTTCTTGAGCTCGGCATCCATGGCCTCCACCAGGGCGGCTTTGTCGCGGCCGGTGGTCCAGCTGCCGTAGGGCTTGAGGCCCACGCCCACCTCCACGTGGCTCAGGGAGAAAGCCTCGGCGCCTTCGTCGTCGCGTCCCACCTGGGTCATCACGTAGCTCACCTCGTCGAACTTGCCCAGGCGCTCGCGCAGCTCGTCGCCTATCTCGGTGGAGCGCTCCAGCGAGATTCCGGCCGGCAGCTGCACCTGAATCCAAATCGAGCCTTCGTCGAGCGGCGGAAGGAAGTCCTTGCCCACCGTGACGCACAGCACTGCCGCGGCGGCCACGATGGCGCCCAGCGGCCACGCCAGGCGCCGCGGGTGCTTCATCAGCGCCAGCAGCTGGCGCTCGTAGGCGGCCGTCATGCGCTCCATCGTGCGGTTTCGGCGCACCGGCTGCGGCTTGCGGTACACCAGATAGGCCATGCCCGGAATAAGGAACAGGGCCACGCACAGGGCGCCGGCCAGGGCATAGCCCACGGTGTAGGCCATGGGCGTGAACATCTTGCGCTCGATGTGCTCGAAGGCGAAGAGCGGCAGATAGGCCACGATGATGATGAGCGTGGAGAAGAAGATGGGGCGGGCCACGTCGGCGGCGCGTTTTATGATATTGTCCTGCTCCAGCGGTGCGTCGGGGTCTTGCTCGCGCTTGCGCAGGATGGTCTCCATCATCACGATGGCGCCGTCCACCAGTATGCCGAAGTCGATGGCGCCCAGCGACAGCAGGTTGGCGGGAATGCCCGTGAGCTTCATCATTATGAAGGCTATGAGCAGCGACAGCGGGATGGTGGCGGCCACCAGCAGGGCGCCGCGCCAGCTGCCCAGGTAGATGATGAGCACCACCACCACGAGCACGATGCCCTCGAGCAGCGTGTGGCCCACGGTGTGGAGCGTGGTGTCCACCAGCTGCGTGCGGTCCATGAAGGGCTCGATGCGCACGCCGCCGGGCAGCGTGCCGTCGTTGAGCTCGGCCACGGCCTCCTTGAGGCGCCCCAGCACCTCGCTGGGATTCTCGCCGCGCAGCATCTGCACGATGCCCTCCACGCAGTCGGGGCGGTCGGTGCCGTCGCCGTCGCGGAAGCCGAACACGCCCTTGCGCTCGAGGTTGCCGTATTTCAGGGTGCCCACGTCGGAGAGATACACCGGCACGCCTCCCTCGGTCTTCACCATTATGCGGCCCAGGTCGTCGAGATTCTCCACGAGGCCTATGCCGCGCACCACATAGCTGAGGTCGCCGTGCATGAGCATGGAGCCGCCTGCCGAGGCGTTGTTGGCCTCGATCTTCTCGGTGATGTCGGCCAGCGACAGGCCGTATTGCTGGAGCTTCACGGGGTCGAGCTCTATCTGAAACTGTGTGGTGATGCCGCCGAAGTTGCTCACGTCGGCCACGCCTGCCACTTGCCGGAGGCGCGGAATCACCACCCACTTGTGCAGGTCGGTGAGCTCGCGCAGGTCGCTGCTGCCCGTGAGCACATAGCGGTAAATCTCGCCGGTGGGCGATGTGAGGGGGTTGAGCTCGGGAGTGGCGTCGTAGGGCAACTCCAGCTCGGCCAGGCGCCCCTGTATGAGCTGCCGCGCCCAGTAGTCGTCCACGCCGTCGTCAAAGACCACTATCACCGTGGATAGCCCGAAGGTGTTCTTGCTTCGCATCACCTTCATCGACGGGATGCCCGAGAGGGCGCGCTCCACCGGAATGGTGATCTGCTGTTCGATTTCTTCGGCTGCCAGGCCGGGCACCTGCGTCACCACCTGCACCGTCACGTCGGCGATATCAGGGTAGGCGTCTATCGACAGCCCGCGCCAGCAGAACCAGCCTATCACGGCCACCACGCCGAAGGCCGCGAACATCAGCTCCCGCCGATGTATCGCATGGGATATGAGCTTGCGCATGGCCTCAGATGTTCTTGGCTTCGGGAAGGTAGAAAGCGCCGCGTGCCACGATGCTGTCGCCGGGCTGCAGGCCGGCGCGCACTATCACGTTGCCGTCGGCGTCCTCGGCTATCTCCACGGCTGCAGGCACATAGCGGCCGCTGCCCGCGGCGCGCATCACGTAGGCCTTGTCGTCGCGGCGACGGATAGCCTCCGCAGGAATCTGAATCGCGCCGGCAGCTGCGCCGGTGAAGGCCGCCGTGCCGAACATGTTGGGCTTGAGCAGCCCGGCGGCGTTGTCTATCTCGATGATCACCTCGGCGCTGCGAGTGGCCGGGTCGAGAATGTCGTTGATGTGGTAGACGCGGCCCTGCAGCAGGGTGTCGGGCAGCGCGTCGGTGCGCACGTCCACGCGGTCGATGCCGCCGCGCAGCAGCCGGAAGTCGTGTTCCTTCACGCTGGCCACGGCCCACACGCGGCTGAGGTCGGCCACGACGATGGCGGCCTCGGCGTCGTCCTTGACATACTGGCCCGTGACGAGCGTGTTTTTCATCACCGTTCCTGCGATGGGCGAGCGCACCACCAAGGGCTCGCCGGGCACCACGCTGTTGATGTCTACGCCCATCACGCGCAGCGATGCTGCCGCCTCGGCAGCGGCTCGGGCCTTCATGTCGGCCTCGGCGCGTGCCTCCTCGAGCTCGCGGTCGCTGGCCATGCCGGTGGCGTGCATCCGCTGCGCGCGGGCATAGCTGCGGGCTGCCTGCTCTTTTTCGCTGCGGGCGTCGAGCGCCGCGCGGCACAGGTCCATGAAGTCGGCCGAACTGATGCGGAACAGGGGCGTGCCTGCGGCCACCTTCTGGCCGGGAGTCACGAGCGAGGCGGCTATGCGCCCGGCGAAAGGCACGCCCACCTCGGCATACTGTGCCGGCACGGCGCGCACCTCGGCGGGGGCGGTGAAGCGGGGTGTGTAGTCGCCTATGCCCACCCGGGCGCAGGCGATGCGCGAGGCGAGCGACGACGCGGGGGCTACCACGACGGTGTCGCCATGGAGCTCATAATCGGCCGCCGGGATGTCGGCGGCCTTGGTGCCGCAGCCCGTCAGCGTGGCGGCGCATATAGCAGCGCACACCGCGCCCGCAGCGGCACGAAATGTAATGAATTTCATGTAGAGGGAAATGATTATGTGGTTTATTGCTTAAGAAATTGAATCTCAAGCAACAAACGGCGGCGCGCGGCCCTGGGCCGTGGCCACGCAGGCAAGCACGGCGCGTGCCTGCGGCATAATCATCAGGGTGGTTTCGCCGCACTCGCCTCGCTCCGGCACCTCCACGTCCTGCGACGGTTCCGTAAGGATAGTGTTCAGCATCGAGATGAGACTGAACTGAACGTCGCTGTGGCTGTGCGAAGAGTTAGGTAGATAGGGGTGGGAGTGCGTCTCGAGGCCATGCCACGTGTGGTGGCTGTGTACGAAGAGAGTAGAACCGCAATAATACAGGGCAAAGAGCGCGAGCAGCACGGCCGCTCCCGTAGAGCGACAGTCGCGTGCTATGCTGTGTTTTCCGTCCTTTGCCATGATTGAGCCGCAAATTTACGATTTTTTGCCAAAAAAACCGCATCCCCTCCCCGATATTCTCACGTCCTTGCCGTTTTCTTGATTTCCGCAGGGTTGATATTTCTCAATCTTTCCCGGGAATAAGAAAAGGGGAAGCCAGTGACTTCCCCTTTCCTTGGATACAGTTCAGGCTTATTCCACGTACTTCTTGTAGCTGCCTTCGGCCGTTACCACAATGTAGATGCCTTTGGGGGGATTTGCCTCCGAAAGATTGCCATCGAAGACGAGGATTCCAGATAGGGTGTAGATTCTTCCACAAGTATCTTCCTTGGCCGTCACAATTGATACTCCGGACGAGACTCCTTTGATATTCTCAAATTTACCCCATATCTGATGACTCTTATAGAGCTCAACGGATTCATCGGGGACGTACAATGTGGCATTCCGGAAGTCGCTGTCGCAGAAATGACCTACGGATACTGCAATATTCGGCGGAGTGGTATTAAGACAGGTCACAGACTCTGTGAAGCCATAACCTGACATGAAATTCGCGCCTATTTCCTCCACGGATGCAGGGATTACGAGCGTCTTTAAACGGCTGTCGAAGAACGCATTGTTGCCGATGTATTTTAAGTTGTCGGGTAAGACGGCACCATTTAGCCGAGCTAATTCCATGAAGCACCAATCGGGGAGTTGATGCTGCCGGTGCATCATATTCACGTTATATAGATATTCAAAAAAATCGCTTTTCAGATGCGGCATCTCACATTCTTCGAACGTAGCGCCTTTCATGTCGATTTTAATCAACGACTGACAGTAGTCGTTGATATACCATATATCGTACACGTTCAACGGACCGCTCAAGGACAGCTCTTTCACGCAGCGAGCCTGTTCCTTTGTCAACTTCGTGCGCAGTTCGCCGGCCTTCTCATTGGCAATCGACAGAGTCAGAGGTGCGCTGATGTTTGCAGTAATGTGATACTCCTTCTTGTTTGAGTTGATCATGCCATTGTATTCATTCTCCGTGAATGAGTCCAAAATGATGCGATTGTCTATTATGCCACCATTGAAATAGCCGTCGACATCGAATGTGAGCATTCCGCCACGGGGTACTTCCAATCTGAACTTGACCTGCGCACCGCTCAAGCAACTGAAACTGCTCTTATTATATGGAGTGGCCTTGGCTTCCTCCCAAGCGGGACCATTTATCGCTACCGATACCGAAATATCGTTATCGGTATTGAAATGAATGGTCGTTAAGTCGGCTTGGTTTCCGTGCACGGGTATTTCGGCCGGAGCTTCAATCGTTCCTTCCACGAATTTCCAGACGTCCTGTCCATCCTCCATAGTCACGATGCAAAGCCGGTCGTCGTCGTTGATTGATTCCAGTCCGGACACCACATTGCTGATGGCTGAGAATTGCGGCACGGTGTAAATATCCACATAGCTGTTATCGACATTCATTTGCCACAGAATTTCGCGGATGTTGTTTTGTGCGTCCTTGATGGCAAAACCGTACTCGCCCACAAAACCGGGCGGGAAGAACAATTGATTCACGGAAATATCGAAAGGCACGCCGGGCTCGATGTCCTGCACGCTCACCCGCAAACCCACGTTAAGCTCAAAATCACCCGAAAGGCGATAGGGATATTCCACGACGACGGGAGAGAAATCCGAACCGGCTCTGTCGGGAATAATATTTATGACCATGGCTTGCTCCTCCGGGTAAGTTGCGTAACCTTCGTTATTTGTGGCCGACAGGGTCAGAAAACCGTTGCCGGCACCATCCCAGCCCCAGTTAAAGTGGTAGAATTCATCATCTTTGGTATATCCATCCAGAACCCAGGCATGGCCGGCACCCACTTCCGAATTATATCCTTCGTAAATGACGGGATGGCCCTCGTCAAGCTGTTTACGAATCAACGAGTGCCACTGCTCATCATTGAAACGGCGACGCTGGATGTACTGACACGATTTGTCGTACTTGAAGAATTGCTTCAGGGCAGTTGGCACGTCAAAACAGGATGCCCCGGAGCCCTGGGACGAATACTTCATATTCACGGCTATGCCCGCGTGATAGCTGAGTGTTGCCAATGCGTCGACCGCTTCGGGAGATTCAGAGCCGCTGATTCTGTCGGGCATGAGGTCGAATTTGTACTCCGTATTCCCAAAATCAGCCGACAGCTCGGTGTCTGCAATGTAATCCCATTTGTATTTGTGTGCGCCACGGCCTTTATCGGGCCATTGATGGTATTTCATCACCGTGGACATGGCTGTTGCCACGCACCCTGCCATAGCATGTTCTCCGGCAACAACGGGGCATCCGGCATTGAAGGGATAGCCTTGACCCCATGAGGCTGTTTGCAGCAGAACGGCATCGGACCGGTCGGTCGATTGCTCTACGCTCCAGGATTCATCGTTGACGGCAGCTGCGACCAACGATGATATTTGACGGGCATATTGGTCGAGGAGCCAGCTTAATTGCGGCGGGATATTCTCAAAATCGAGACTGCTTTCGTGGGAGTAACCTAAGATTTTACGGGCCCGGGTATCTCCGGAAATAATTACGAATCCTTTCCCCTCCGGGGCGTTGAAAACATAGAAAGGTTGACTCTCGGCCGGATACGCCTTTCCCGTCGCCATTCTTATAGCACTTTTCATCTGCGGAGCATCTGAGCCCGCACTGAAGAATTTCGAAGCTTCAGCCTGGGCCTCCGCGGGGCTGATCTGACGGGCTGAGGCTGAAAGGGCGGTGAAGAGGATTAGATAGGTTAATAAGTGACGCATTCTTTAATCGTGCAGTCCCGCAACCCCAAGACCGTTAAGAAATAGAAAGAGGCGTGGGCTGCTATGCCACGCCTTAAATAGAAGGTGGTAGGAAAACCTTTGAATGCAGATGTGGATAAACAGCTCCACGCCATATGACGCGGAGACCGTTAAGCCAACTTCTTGCATTCGTTAGTAAGTTTCCTACGCTTCTCTATTTCAAGATGATGGGCATAACGCCTCTTATTAGCTATGTCTCGAATTAATGCGCATTAATTCATTTGCAAATTTATACAATATTTCCGAATATTCATACTTTAAGATGTAAAAATTTTCTCTGCAAGCATATATCCAGCAGCATCCTGCGCGCCCGCAAGTAGCCTTTTCTGTTTCTTTTGCTTTTTTGAGTTTTTGTATCTTTTTGGAAAAGAAAAGCCCGCGCCGGGGTGGCGCGGGCTCGTAGGGGGAGGTGTGGGGCGGGGGTCAGAAGAGGCTCCAGCTCACGGTGAGGCCGGCCATGACGATGGCCACCATGCTCATGAGCTTGATGAGGATGTTGAGCGAGGGGCCGGAGGTGTCCTTGAAGGGGTCGCCCACGGTGTCGCCCACAACGGTGGCTTTGTGGACATCGCCGCCCTTGCCGCCGAAGTTGCCTTCTTCGATGAATTTCTTGGCGTTGTCCCATGCGCCGCCGGCGTTGGCCATGAAGATGGCGAGCACGAAGCCGGCGGAGAGGCCGCCCACGAGCAGACCGATCACGCCCGGCACGCCGAAGATGAGGCCGGTGATGATGGGCACCACGATGGCGAGCAGCGAGGGGAATACCATCTCGCGCTGGGCTCCCTTGGTGGATATCTGCACGCATCGTGCGTAGTCGGGCTCGGCCTTGCCTTCGAGGATGCCCTTGATTTCGCGGAACTGGCGGCGCACTTCGTCGACCATGTGGGCGGCTGCGCGGCCCACGGCGTTCATGGTGAGGCCGCAGAAGAGGAAGGCCATCATGGAGCCGATGAACATGCCGGAGAGCACCTTGGGACTCATGAGGTTCACCTCGTAGAAGGCCATGAAGTCGGTGAAGGTGGCATCGTGCAGGGGCACGGCCTTGTCGCCCACCTGGATGAATGTCTCGCCCAGGCGCTGCAGGCCTATGCGTATTTCTTCGATATAGGAGGCGAGCAGGGCAAGGCCGGTGAGGGCGGCCGAACCGATGGCAAAGCCCTTGCCGGTGGCGGCGGTGGTGTTGCCCAACGAGTCGAGGGCATCGGTGCGCTTGCGCACCTCGGCGCCCAGGCCGCTCATTTCGGCGTTGCCGCCGGCGTTGTCGGCGATGGGGCCGTAGGCGTCGGTGGCCAGGGTGATGCCCAGGGTGGAGAGCATGCCCACGGCGGCGATGCCGATGCCGTAGAGGCCCATGGCCACGTTGCTGAAGTCGAAGCCGGAGGCAAACCAGTAGCTGAGGATGATGCCCACGACCACGGCGATTACGGGCACGGCGGTGGAAATCATGCCCAGGCCCACGCCGGAGATGATGACGGTGGCGGGGCCGGTGGTGCCGCTCTCGGCCAGCTTGCGGGTGGGAGCGTAGCTCTGCGATGTGTAGTACTCGGTGGAGCGGCCTATGACGATGCCCACGAGCAGACCCACAACCACGGCGCAGCCTATCCACTGCCAATTGGCGAGGCCCAGGAGCCACAGGATGAGGAAGGTGGCGCCCACGATGAGCACGGAGCTGAGGTTGGTGCCCAGCGAGAGGGCTCCCAGCAGGTTTTTCATCGAGGCGTCTTCGCGGGTGCGCACGGAGAAGATGCCGATGATGGACAGGAGGATGCCCACGGCGGCTATGAGCATGGGGGCGATCACGGCTTTGTACTGCATTACCACATCGCCGCTGAGCAGGTAGGCGGCGGCGCCCAGGGCCGAGGTGGCCAGGATGGAGCCGCAGTAGCTCTCGTAGAGGTCGGCGCCCATGCCGGCCACGTCGCCCACGTTGTCGCCCACGTTGTCGGCGATGGTGGCGGGGTTGCGGGGGTCGTCTTCGGGGATGCCGGCTTCAACCTTGCCAACGAGGTCGGCGCCCACGTCGGCGGCCTTGGTGTAGATGCCGCCGCCCACACGGGCAAACAGCGCCTGCGTGGAGGCGCCCATGCCGAAGGTGAGCATCGTGGTGGTGATCATGGCCAGCTTGGCTGTGCCCTCGAGGTCGACCACGGCATCGAGCAGAACGTACCAGAAGGAGATGTCGAGCAGACCCAGGCCCACTACCACCAGGCCCATGACGGCGCCGGAGCGGAAGGCCACGCGCAGGCCGCCGTTGAGGGAGTTGCGGGCGGCGTTGGCCGTGCGGGCCGAGGCGTAGGTGGCTGTCTTCATGCCCAGGAAGCCGGATAGGCCGGAGAAGAAGCCGCCGGTGAGGAATGCCACGGGCACCCAGTGGTTCTGCAGGTCGAAGCCATAGGCCATCACGGCGAAGATAATCACGAGGCACAGGAACACGCAGCCCACGATCTTGTATTGCTGCTTGAGGTAGCTCATGGCGCCCTTGCGCACATGCGAGGCTATGCGCTGCATGGTGTCGGTGCCCTCGCTCTCCTTCATCATCTGGCGGTAGAAGTACCACGCCAGCAGCAGGGCGATGACAGCCGCAGCAGGCACGAGCCAGAAAACGGTGTTTGTCATTCGGTTATGTATTTAAGGTTTTTCGTTGAGTTGTCGAAACGCGGTGTTTTCGCTCTCCAAAGTTACGAAAAAATCGGCCCGCGGCCAAAAAATTATTTCACCATCACCTTGGTGGCCCTGCCGCCGCTGCACATTATATATATGTGTCCGCTCTCCGGGCGCGCCACGGGCATGCCCTGGAGGTTGTAGAACAGGGCCGGGGCAGCGGCGTCGGGCGTGACTTCGGCGATGCCGGAGATAATCTCGCCGGTGTCGAAGCCGCGGTTGCCGGTACCGCGATACACACGGCCGTCCTCGGGGGTGATGTCGGCTGTCTGGTCGCCGGCGCCGTTGTTGAACACCACGCCGGTGCTTGCCGCCGGGATCGAGTGCATCCACAGCTGGGTGTAGCCGGCGGCGAAGTCGCGGGTGCCGTCGCTGGCAAAGGTCATGGTCTCGCCGGGCCAGGATGTGGCCAGGGGGCTGCCCCAGTGGTGGCACAGCACGCGCTGCCAGGCCGTCACGGAGTTGTCGTAGTACACCGTGATGGTCTCGCCGGGCTCTACGGGGCTGCCGAACGAGGGCACGGCCACGGTGGCGCCGTCGTAGTCGTAAAAGGCATCGGCGGTGATGCCGGTGATGTCGGGCGTCTGCGCGCCGTTGTGGCTGAAGATGATGTTTACGGCGTCCATGTCGGTGAAGGTGTGGCTGTACCACTCGCGGCCCTCGGCCTCGCACTTGTCGGTGAGCAGCTTGCCGGGCCATGCGCCGCAGGGCTCCACGGAGGCTCCGGCGCTGTTCTTGCCCCAGGCGTAGAGGGTGGGGGGCTCGGCGGCCGAGACGTAGACGGTGATGCTGGCGTCGGGGTCGGCCTTGCGGTAGGTGGCCGTGCCGTGGAACACCTCGCCGGATGCCGAGCTGGCCGTCCAGCTCACCTGCACGCTCTCTCCGAAGGCCATGTCGGTGCCCAGCGTGAACGTCGATGCGGAGCCGGGCTCGAGCGCCACGGGCGAGCCGGCGCCCACGGTGTAGCTGCCTGAGGCTGCCGCGGCATTGAGCGATGCCTCCACGGCGATGGTGGGCGTGGTGAAGGCTCCGCCGGCAGGCGAGAGCACAACGGCGGGCTGGCCGGGGGCGTCGTCGGCGGTATAATAGGCGCTCGCGCCGGGGTCGTCGTAGACCGGGGCAGGCGACGCCTGGGCGGGCGTTGTGTCGAAGATGAAGCGGGTGTCGTCCACGAGGCGTCCGCCCGTCCAGTCCTTCACGAGCACACGCAGCTGGCCCTTGCCGGCAGGCGCATCCACCTTGATGGTGCCCCCGCCCGTGTAGGTGCGTCCGGTCACGATGTCGGTGTAGTTGCCCGTGGGCACGCCCGTGAATGTGGCGCCGCCGTTGATGGCCACAAGGGCGTAGCTGTCGCGGTAGGCCCGCTTGAAGGCGTAGCCGCCGGCGGGTGTGCAGCCGTCGAAGGTGTACTGTCCCTTGCGCAGGGCGGGCACGGCCGCGCGCAGGCGGTTGAGGCAGATGATGTGGCGGGCCAGGTCGGCGTCGAGGGTGGCGGCCACCGGGCCGCTGGCCGTGAACCGGCCGAAGTCTGTGGCATTGACCGTGCCCTCGAGATAGTGGCCGAAATAGGCGCGCCCGGAGTCCTTGACGGGCATGTCGGTGCCGCCGGCGTCCACTTTCTTGCCGGCCTGAAACTCCACCTCGGAGCCGTAGTAGATGCAGGGAATGCCGCGGAATGTGAACATGAGCGACAGATTCTCAGCCCATTGCGCCGTGCCGCCGTTGAAGCGGGTGCCGTCGTTGGGCCCCGGGCAATAGTCGTGGGAGTCGACGTACACCACGTTGAACGAGGCGTCGTTGTAGAGGCGGTCGCCGCTGCGGGCTATGTTTACGGCTGCCGAGGCGTTGTTGAAATTGTAGTGCATGGGAAAGTCTATCACGGAGAATCCGGAGTAGTCCGAGTAGTCGGGCTCGTGCCATGCGCCGCTCTGCATCAGGGCGTTGTCGGAGTAGCGTTTCACGCTGGGCTCGGCGTCGCACAGCGCCATGTTGCCGTAGCGTCCGGCGTCGTCGCCCTCGCGGATGAATATGTTGTCCCAGAATGTGGCGTCGTCGTCCCATGCGGCCACGGCCTCCGGCGCCGACTTCCAGGTGTAGAAATAGCTCGAGAGGTTGGGCTGGTCGCGGTAGGTCACATCGCTGAATCGCGCGCAGCACTCGCCGAACATGAAGAACGGCGCGCCGTTGAGGCGCTTGTGGGCATACTGCTCGCCCAGGGCCAGGAACTGCGGGATGAAGGAGGTGTTGAACGTGAGGCGCGAGATATGGCCGGTGGTGTCGATGCGGAAACCGTCGACGCCCATCTCTATGAACTTGCCGTAGCACTCCACGAGGTAGCGGGCCACGGCGGGGTTTTCGGTGTTGAGGTCCACGCAGTCGCCGGCAATCTGGCCGTACCAGCGGTTGGGCAGGTCCCAGTTCCAGCCGGTGCCCACGTGGTGCCAGTAGTTGTGGTGGTCTTTGTTGGTGCCGTCGCTGTTCTTGAGATAGGGGAAGCGGGCGTGGTACTGCGCGTTGCCGTCCAGCGAGTTGTAGTCGGCCGGCAGCAACTCGTAGTTGGGGATGAGTGCCGTGGCCGGTGATGCCTGGTTGCGTATGTCCGAGCTGCGGCGGAACAGCGGGGCCAGCCGCGCCTCGCCGAAGTTGCCGGTGTGGTTCAGCACGATGTCGAGCACTATTTTCATATCGCGCGCGTGGGCGGCGTCTATCAGGTCCTGAAAACTCACATCCTCGTCGGCGCCCCACTCGCGTCGGCTCTCATAGCGCAGGTCCACCGTGGAGAAGTCCATGGCATGGTAGCCGTGGAAGTCGGTGCCGGAGCAGTTCTGCACCACCGGGGTGATCCACACGGCCGTGAATCCCAGCGCCTTGATATAGTCGAGCTTGTCTATCAGGCCCTTGAAATCGCCTCGCCAGTCGGGGTCGTTGTTGGCCACCTGCACGTTCTGGTGGTCCCAGCCACACACGTTGTTGGTGGGGTCGCCGTCGTAGAATCGCGTGGTCATGGCAAAATAGATGGTTTCGTCACGGAAGTCCGTGCGTTCGCTCTTGAAGTCGCCGGCCGTGGCCGCAATGGCAGCTGCGAGCATGGCAGCGCCCAAAATCTGTGCTTTCATGTGGAAGTACGATAAATCTCTGCCCAAAGTTACGATTTTTGCTTGAATCGGCCAAAAAAGTTAGGCTAAACGACAAGTCGATTTTAATTCATTGGGGAATACGCGGCTGCGCACACCGATGTGTCGTTGCCATATATAATAAGGAACGAGAGCGAACGGCCTATCGGATGAAAGGGCCGGAGGCGGCGCACCTTGGTCGCCCGCTGCCATAAAGTAGGCTCCGCCTGGTTTTCAACGCTTTATGTATTTTTATAGAACAAATATGTAGTGGCGCCTGGGAGAGCGGGCCGGAGGTCCGCCCGCTTGTTAACCCCGTGCGGGCCGCACGGGGTAGGTAAAACCAAGATAATCAGCCCCGGAGGGGGTGTCCCATCCTCAATGGCCGGCAGGACAGCCCTTCCAGGGCTGCATCCATTGATACTGCAACCCCCGGCGGGTCGCCGGGGGTTAACCAAAGGGAGGGCCTCCGGCCCTGCCAAGACGGGTGGCTCGTTCTCTTTCCTTTATGATTTAGGGCAATGCCCTATCGGGGTACTCTGCGCGATTTATTCCATATTGTCGGGTCCGCTTAATAGTTACCCCCAAAAAGCGCACCGCCGAGGCGGCGCCGCAGCAGGGCATTCCATGAGAAATAAAAGTTTTTTGAAGATTTTTTTGAGAAATATTTGGTCAAT
>CAYUUN010000017.1:0-39428 GCA_964447895.1 uncultured Bacteroides sp.
TACACGATGAGCTTGGTTTTGGTGTAGCTTTCGCGGAACACTTTGGGGGAGCAGCCTTTTTTGCGCTTGAAGATGCGGTTGAAGTTGCTGATGTTGTTGAAGCCGCATTCGTAGCACACCTCGGCGATGGTCTTCGTGGTGTCGACCAGCGAGCGGGCGGCGTGGCCTATGCGCACATCTATTATATATTCCGACAAGGTGCGGCCCGTGCGCAGCTTGAAGAAGCGGCTGAAGGCGGTGGGCGTCATGCCGGCCAGGGCTGCCATGTCGTTGAGATAGATGGGGTGGGCGTAGTCGCGGTTGATGGTCTCCTGCACCTTAAGGATGCGGCGCGAGTCGCTGGGAGTGTGGGCATTGGAGAAGGCCGTGGACGACAGCAGGTGGAAATCCGTGGAGATCGAAAGGTGGTAGAGCACCTCGAGCAGGCGCAGCATGCGGATGAAGCCGGGTTGGGCCTGGGTGAGGTCGTCGAGGCGGTCGTAGATCTTCATTATGGCCGGCAGGTGGAAGGAGATGCCGGTCTTGGCGTTGGCCAGCAGGGTGCGCAGGCTGCTCATCTGGGTCTTGCTCAGGAAGGAGCCGTCGAGAAAGTCGGGGGCAAACTGGATGGTGATCTCGCGCATGTCGCCCGAAGCATGGTTGTGGTCTTCCCAGCCGTGCTCGATGTCGGGGCCCACGAGCACCAGGTCGTAGGTGCCCAGCTCCTCGATGCTGTCGCCCACGATGCGGCGGGCGCCGTCGCAGTTGCTCACGAAGTTGAGCTCATACTCCTCGTGGCGGTGTATGGGGTAGTCGAAGGTGGTCTTGTGGCGGTCCACAAGATAGAAGCAGTCGCTGTCGCCCAGCGGTGTTATTTCGGTGATTGTATGGCTCATTATAGGTGTTCTGTGCTATTTTTCAGGTATTGTGTAAGGCGGGTTGTGTTCGCAAAGGTAGGATTAAAAATTATAACTTCCAAGAAATATTGATACTTTTTTAGCGTAATCTTTGCAAAATTTGCTGTTTCTTGCTTTTGAGCCGTAGATAGAGTAAATTTGCGATAGAAATCGAAAACCTGAATCGCATAAAAATACCTATGCCTGTAAATCTTAAGCAAGTAGCTGTGGCCATGATGGTTGCGGCCTCTATCGCGGCCTCGGCCGAAACCCTGCATGTGGCCACCGACGGCACCTCCATGGTGCTCGATGCCACAAAAGGGCAACCCCTGAAGTTTCTGTACTATGGCGCGCGCCTGAGCGACAGCGACGCCGCAGCCGTGGCAGAGATGCGCGAGGGCGTGTTCGACGCCTATCCCGTCTATGGCATGACGTCGCACCGCGAGACGGCCATGAGCGTGACCCATCCCGACGGCAACATGACCCTCGACCTGGCCGTGGAAGGCGTGAAGGAGACCACCGAGGCCGACGGCGCCCGCGTCGTGACCGTGAGCATGACCGACAAGCACTACCCCTTCGGGGTGGACGTGCGCTACCGCACCTATCCCGGCTCCGACGTGATAGAGACATGGGCCGAGGCCGTGAACAACGGCAAGGGCACCGTGGACCTGCGCGAATTTGCCTCCGGCTTCCTGCCCCTGCGCCGCAGCGACGTGTATCTCACCAGCATCTACGGCACCTGGGCCAACGAGGGCCGCGTGGAGGAGCGACCGCTGCCCCACGGCATGGTGGTGATCAAAAACAAGGACGGCGGCCGCAACAGCCACACGGCCCACGCCGAGGTGATGTTCAGCCTCGACGGCAAGCCCATGGAGAACAGCGGTCGCACCATCGGCGCCGCCCTGTGCTACAGCGGCAACTACCGCCTGCGCATCGACACCGGCGACAGCGACCACCACGAGTTTTTCGCCGGCATCAACGAAGACAATTCCACCTACCACCTGGCCCGGGGCGAGCGTTTCGTGACGCCGCCGCTGGCCCTTACCTATTCCGACGAGGGCAAGGGCGGCGTGAGCCGCAACTTCCACAAGTGGGGTAGGGAGCACCGCCTGGCCCACGGCACCGACCTGCGCAAGATTCTCCTGAACTCGTGGGAGGGCGTGTATTTCGACATCACCGAGGAGGGCATGGCCCAGATGATGGCCGACATCGCCGGAATGGGCGGCGAGCTCTTCGTGATGGACGACGGCTGGTTCGGCGCCAAATACCCCCGCAACAACGACTCCACCTCGCTGGGCGACTGGGTGGTGGACACCCGCAAGTTGCCCCACGGCATAGCCGGCCTCTGCGCCACGGCGCGCGACAACGGCATCCGTTTCGGCATCTGGATCGAGCCCGAGATGACGAACAGCCTGAGCGAGCTCTACGAGGCACATCCCGAATACATCATCAAGCCCACCCACCGCGAGCCCGTGCAGGGACGCGGCGGCACACAGCTGGTGCTGGACCTGAGCAACCCCAAGGTGCAGGACCTGGTGTTTGAGGTCGTGGACACGCTGCTCACGAAATACCCCGACATCGACTATATCAAGTGGGACTCCAACGCCCCCGTGATGAACCACGGCTCGCAGTATCTCTCGGCCGACAACCAGTCGCACCTGCTCATCGACTACCACCGCGGGCTGGCCAAGACGCTCGACCGCATCCGCGCCAAGTATCCCGACGTTACCATCCAGGCCTGCGCCAGCGGCGGCGGACGCGCCAACTGGGGCGTGCTGCCCTGGTTCGACGAGTTCTGGGTGAGCGACAACACCGACGCCCTGCAGCGCGTGTACATGCAGTGGGGCACCAGCCACTTCTTCCCGGCCGTGGCCATGGCATCGCACATCAGCGCCTCGCCCAACCACCAGACCAACCGCATCATACCCCTGAAATACCGCACCGACGTGGCCATGAGCGGACGCCTGGGCATGGAGATCCAGCCCAAGCACATGACCGACGAGGAGAAGGAGCAGACGCGCCGCGCCATCGCCGACTACAAGGACATCCGCCCCGTGGTGCAGCAGGGCGACCTCTACCGCCTGCTCTCGCCCTACGACGGCAAGGGCGCCGCATCGCTCATGTATGTGACCCCGGACAAGGACACGGCCGTGTTCTACTGGTGGCGCCTCAACAACGACATCAATCCCCAGCTGCCCCGCGTGCCCATGGCCGGCCTCGACCCCGGCGCAAGCTACACCGTGCACGAGCTCAACCGCATAGACAACGAGCCCCTGAGCTGCGAGGGCAAGACCTTCACCGGCGCCTATCTGATGGCCAACGGCCTTGAGATGCCCGAGGCCCACCGCGTGGACTGGAACAAGCGCGCCGACTACAGCAGCCGTGTGCTCAAACTCACAAGAAAATGAAAACACCCCTCGACAATCCCATATTTTTCCTGCCCTACTACAAATCCGTGATATGGGGCGGAGAAGCCATCGCCGCCCTCAAGGGCGAGCGCATCGACATCGACAGCGTGGGCGAAAGCTGGGAAATATCGGCCGTGCCCGGCCACGAAAGCCGCGTGGCGGCCGGCGAGCTGGCCGGTGTGTCCATCACGGAGCTCATGGCCCGCTACGGCGCGGCCTTCACGGGCACCCTGGTGGCCGAGCGCTTCGGCGACACCTTCCCGCTGCTCATCAAGCTCATCGACGCGCGCGCCGACCTGTCGGTGCAGGTGCACCCTGACGATGCCCTGGCTGCCGAGCGCCACGGTTCGCCCGGCAAGACCGAGATGTGGTATGTGGTGGACGCCGCCCCCGGCAGCCACATCTACAGCGGCCTGCGCGCGCCCCTCTCGCCCGAGGAATACCCCGCGGCCGCGGCCGACGGCTCCATCATGCAGCGCATTGCCGCCCACGACGCGCGCCCCGGGCAGTTCTACTTCATCCCGGCGGGCACGCTCCACGCCATTGGCGCCGGCACGCTCATAGCCGAGGTGCAGCAGACGAGCGACATCACCTACCGCGTCTTCGACTACAACCGCACCGATGCCGCCGGCAACAAGCGCGAGCTGCACACGGCCCTCGCCGCCGACGCCATCGACTACCGCTTCCCCAACCCCGTGCACCCCACGGCCTGCAGCTACGACGGCAACACCCCCGGGGCCGTGAGCTGCCGCTATTTCAATGTCGACTATCTGGCCGGGGGCGAGTGTGCCGTGGCCGGGAACCCGCTCAGCTTCACTATAATAATGGCCCTCGGAGGCCCGGCCGAACTCGTCGGACCCGACGGCACCGTCACCCGCATGGGCCGTGGCACCACCTGCATGCTGGCGGCCGCCGCTCCGCGCCACACCCTGCGCGCCCAGGGCCCCACTCTCGTGATTACAATAAAATAATATATGTATATGAAAAAGATTTTCAAAGCGGCCGCCGTGCTGGCAGTGCTGGCCGCTTCGGCCGCAGCCACGGCGCAGACCCCCGTGGAGCGCCACGGACGCCTCCGCGTCGATGGCACGCAGCTCGTCGACGATAAGGGCGAGCCCGTGCAGCTGCGCGGCGTCAGCATGGGGTGGCACAACATGTGGCCCCGCTTCTACAACGGTGGCACCGTCGACCGCCTCACGGGCGACTGGGGCGCCGACATCGTGCGCTGCTCGGTGGGCGTGGCCCATTTGGGCACCGGCTTCGACTGCGACAGCGTGGCCGCCTATGCCGTGGTGGATTCCATCGTGGGCGGCGCCGTGCGCAACGGCGCCTATGTGCTCGTCGATTTCCACAGCCATCCCAACAAGCTGGACGATGCCAAGCGCTTCTTCCGCCACGTGGCAGGCAAATACGGCCACTTGCCCAACGTGATGTACGAGATATGGAACGAGCCCACCGAGGTGCCCTGGAGCGAGTGCAAGGCCTATGCCGAGGAGCTCGTGCCCGTGATCCGCAGCCTCGCGCCCGAGGCTGTCGTGGTGGTGCCCACGCCCCGCTGGGACCAGGAAGTGGACGCCGCTGCCGACGATCAGATAGCCGGCATCGACAACCTGCTCTATTCGCTCCACTACTACGCCGCCACCCACAAGCAGTGGCTGCGCGACAAGGCCGACTATGCCCGCGGCAAGGGCCTGCCGCTCATCATGAGCGAGTGCGCGTCGATGCTCCACACCGGCGACGGCGTCATCGACACCTACGAGTGGGACGAGTGGATGCAGTATGCCGACCGCAACAACATCAGCTGGATAGCCTGGAGCCTCAGCGACAAGGACGAAAGCTGCTCCATGCTGCGCCCCACTGCCGCCTCCGACGGCCGCGAGTGGCGCGACAGCGACCTCAAGCCCTGGGCAGTATTGGTTAAGCATTATTTACGACGCAACAGATGAAGCGAACAGCATTATTTGCAGCGGCAGCATTGTGTGCCGCCGCTGCCCAGGCGGCCATCGAGCTGCCGCAGATCATCAGCTCCAACATGGTGCTCCAGCAGCAGACCGACGCGCGCCTGTGGGGCTGGGCCCGTCCGGGCAGTGAAATCACCGCCCGCGGCTCGTGGATGCCCGCCGGAGAGACCGTATCGGTAGCCACCGGCGCCGACAGCCTGTGGGTGCTCGCGCTGCCCATTCCCGCAGCCACTTTCGACCCGCAGACCGTGACCATCAAGGGCGACGGCTCCGACATCACCCTTGACAATGTGCTCATCGGCGAGGTGTGGTTCTGCTCGGGCCAGAGCAACATGGAGATGCCCCTGCAGGGCTTCTTCACCCAGCCCGTGGAGGGTGGCGGCCGTGCCATAGCCTACAGCGGCAGCACGCCCGGCGTGCGCTTCGTCACGGTGCCCAAGACCGGCAGCTACACCCCGCAGCAGCGCGTGGGCGGCAGCTGGAAGGAAAGCAAGCCCGCCAACGCCGGCGAGTTCAGCGCCCTGGCCTACTTCTTCGCCGCCTCGCTCAGCGAGATTCTCCACATGCCCGTGGGCATCATCTCCTGCTCCTACGGCGGCAGCCGTCTCGAGAGCTGGATGCCCGAGGAGATGGTCAACAGCCTCGAAGGCGAGGACGTGGCCGCCGAGCGCGACGGTTCGCGCAAGGTCGACGAATGGCACCGCGCCGCCGTGCGCTACAACGCCATGCTGCTGCCCGTGAGCCGCTACACCCTCAAGGGCTTCCTCTGGAACCAGGGCGAGAGCAACGTGGGCCAGCACGAGCAGCTGCCCAAGCGCCAGCGCGACATGGTGCGCCACTGGCGCGAGCTCTGGGGTCTGGGCGAGCTTCCCTTCTATTTCGTCGAGCTCCCCGCCTGGGACTACGGCGATGCCGAGGCCGACTGGGCCGCACAGTTCCGCGAGGCCCAGCACCTGGCCGCAGCCGTGACCCCGCGCAGCGCCATCGTGTGCACCTCCGACCTCATCTACCCCTACGAGCGCCTCGACGTGCACGCCTCCCGCAAGCGCGAGATAGGCGAGCGCCTGTCGTGGGTGGCCGCTGCCGATGCCTATGGCATCGAGGGAATGCCCGTGCTCTATCCCCACTTCCGCGAGATTGAGATCGACGGCGACAAGGCCACGCTGCGCTTCACCGGTGCCGACAGCGGCTTCACTCCCAACCAGTATCTCGAAGGCTTCGAGGCCTGCGGCCCCGACGGCGTGTGGCACCCCGCCGAGGCTTTCGAGGGCCTCACCTCGCGCGACATCCACATCTCGTGCCCGGAGGCCGGCGAGATCAAGGAGGTGCGCTACTGCTTCAAGAACTTCGCCCAGGGAAAGGTGCACAACATGCTGGGCCTGCCCCTCATTCCCTTCCGCAGCAGCGTGCCCACGCCCCTATCGAGCTGCTTCGGCGGCAAGCAACCGCCCGTAAAACGCCGTTGATATGAAGAAGATATTTCTTGCCATAATCCTGGCCGCCGCTTCGCTGGGCCTTGTGATGTGCTCGCGCGCTGCCGCCGCAACCGACGCCGATGCCGCGCCGCAGTACGTTACCGTGGCCGCCGGCGAGTTCATGATAGGCGACTCCGTGTATCGCTACGTTGGCACCAACTTCTGGTACGGCGCCATTCTCGGCTCCACCGGCCGCGGTGGCGACCGCGAGCGCCTGGCACGCGAGCTGGACCTGCTGCAGGCCACCGGCATCGACAATGTGCGCGTGCTCGTGGGCGGCGACGGCGCCGAAAACGTGCCCTCCCACATCATGCCCGTGCTCCAGACAGCCCCCGGCGTGTACAACGACACCATCCTCGACGGCCTCGACTACCTCATGGCCGAGCTCGAAAAGCGCGGCATGAAGGCCGTGCTCTTCCTCAACAACGCATGGGAATGGAGCGGCGGCTACGGCACCTATCTCGAGTGGGCCGGCGCCGGCGAGCAGCCCAATCCCGCCATCGACGGCTATCCGGCCTACATGCAGGCGATGTCGAAGTTCGTGCTCAACGACTCGGCGCGCACCCTGGCCATGAACCACGCGCGCAACATAGCCTCGCGCACCAACCGCTACACCGGCCGCCCCTACGCCGAGAGCCCCGCCATCATGTCGTGGCAGGTGGCCAACGAGCCCCGCGCCTTTGCCGACGACAGCATCACCAAGGCAGCCTTTGCCGACTACGTGATAGCCACCGCCCGCGTGCTCAAGGAGGCCGACCCGAACCACCTCGTGAGCACCGGCAGCGAAGGCATCCACGGCTGCGAGTACGACCTCGACCTGTGGCGCAAAATCCACGAGGCTCCCGAGATTGACTACGGCATCCTGCACCTGTGGCCCTACAACTGGAGCTGGGTGACGCCCGAGACGCTGACCGACAGCGTGGACTACGCCTTCTCCCGCACCATCGACTACATCCGTCCCCACTACGAAGCCATGAAGGCCGCCGGCAAGCCGCTGGTGCTCGAAGAATTCGGCTATCCTCGCGACGGCATGGCGCTCGAGCCCGGCTCGCCCGTCACCGGCCGCGACGCGTTCTACGGCCGCGTCTTCGATCTCATCGCCACCTCAGGCATGATCAACGGCTGCAACTTCTGGGGGTGGGGCGGCTACGCCGTTCCGGCCCACGAGCGCTGGCAGCCCTGGGACGCCTATACCTGCGACCCCGCCCAGGAGCCGCAGGGCCTCAACTCGGTCTTCGCGGCCGACACCACCACCCTGGCCATCATCCGCGGCGCGGTGGACCGTATCATCAACCGTAACAACAGCAACAGCAATGAATAAGACCATTCTTGCAGCCGCCGCCATGCTCGCCTGCTGCGCGGCCGGCGCCCGCAATCTCAGCGTCGACGTGGACAAGAGCCACGACCTGTGGTGGAACGCCCCCGAGACGCCCGTGCTCAACCTCACCCTCGCCGACACCCTGGGCACCCCCGTGGCATCGCAGCTGCGCGTGGTGGTGAGCCCGGACACCCTCGCTTCCCTCGCCGTGGTGGAGCGCAGCTATGAGGTGACCGCCCCCGCCACCCTGGCCGTGGATGTGCCCGTCTCGGCTCCCGGCTTCTATTGCGTGCGCGTGCTCGACGACGGCAACGAAATAGCATCCTTCAACATCGGCTACGAGCCCACCAACGTGGTGTCTCTGCCCGATGCCCGCCCCGACTTCGATGCATTCTGGCGGCAGGCCAAGGCCGAACTGGCCGAGGTGCCCGCCGACTACACCCTCACCCTCGTGCCCGAGAAGTGCGGTCGCACCCGCGATGTCTACAACTGCACCTTCCGCTCCTGGGGCGGCGACACCATCGACGCCGTGGTGATAATGCCCAAAGAGCCCGGCACTTATCCCGCCCAGGTCTACTACAACGGCTACGGCGGCCAGCCCTGGCCCTTCGACCCGGACAGCCGTCCGGGCTGGATAGAGATGCTCACCAGCGTGCGAGGCCAGTTCTACAGCCAGCCCCGCAACACCTACGGCGACTGGATTCAGTACCACATCGACGACCCCTCCACATATTATTATAAAGGGGCCTATCTAGACGCCGTGCGTGCCCTCGACGTGCTCGAGCAGCTCCCGGGTGTCGACCGCGACCGCATGTATGCCGAAGGCGGCAGCCAGGGTGGGGCGCTCACTCTCGTGGCAGCCGCCCTGGGCGACGGCCGCCTGCGCGCCATCGCTCCCTACATCCCCTTCATGAGTGACTTCCCCCACTATTTCCGCATAGTGTCGTGGCCCGCGAGCGCCGTGATTCCCGCCGCCGAGGCTGCCGGCCTCAGCCCGGAGCAGATGTATCAGAACCTCAGCTACTTCGACATCAAGAATCACGCCCGCAACATCTCGTGCCCCGTGCTCATGGGCATCGGACTGCAGGACCCCACCTGCCCGCCCCACACCAACATGAGCAGCTACAACCTCATCACGAGCCCCAAAGAGCTGCACATCTATCCCGAATGTGGCCACACCGTCGACTACGCCGACTGGAACCCCCGCCGCGACCGCTTCTTCGACAACCACTGACCCAACCGCCGCAGTCCCGGCGAGCGTCGGAACCGCGACATCCCTTCATCCTCAGGTCGAGCGCAGCGAAGCCCGAGGTACCACGAATAGACGCGCCGGAGAGCGCGTCCCGAGACACAGCCGCGGGGTAAGCGTAGCGCACCCCGCGGCTGTGGTTCATTCATCTCTAATCGGGCGAGCGACCCCCGAGGGCGTAGCCCGAGCGGGGTCATGCGAGCCGGATTCCCCATCATCCCGCTGTTAGGAGCGGGCGGGCCGGAGGTACCACTAAAAGAAGCACCTGCGCTTCGGAGATGCGCCGTTATCTCACGCGATTTTGTGTTATAACAGCGCGTCTCCGCTGCGGCTCGCTATCCGGATTCCATTTTCACAAAGACCCCTGCGCGCGATTTTCCACGATTGCAGCGAGCGCCCCGGAAAAATGCCCGGCAGCTGCTTTTTTATCTCCCTGCGGCTAAAAAAATACAAGTTTGCGCCATGATTTGCACGCTGTGCCGCGGCGCGATTTGCGTCGATTTTGTCAATTTTATGACAAAATTGTTATAAACCCCACGATTTTATTCACTGATATTATGTTTTTAATATTTAACTATGGTTAAATCAAACTTAAATTGCTGTTTTTTAACATAAGTTGTGTTTTGCATAGTTAAAGATAAAAAAGTATAATTATTAATACTAAAATTGCACTACCTTTGTGCCGTAAACTACCCACAGTGTACTCTGACCAATCACTGCACAATAAATATAATAAATACCAATCTAACTTAACCTTTTAAAAGCTGTTCATGAAAACAAGTAGCAAACTGAACGTCAAGCTTTTGCTTATGGCACTCTTCGCAATGGTGTCAATGAGCCTGACGGCACAGGTCACAGTTACGGGAACGGTCTACGACAACACCGGCGAAACCGTCATCGGTGCATCCGTTGTTGAGAAAGGACAGTCCGGCGGTGTGACCACCGACATCGACGGCAAATTCACCATCAGGGTGAAGAAAGCCGACGCAACACTTGTAATTTCCTACATTGGTCTCAAGACCAAGGAAGTGGCCCTCAAAGGCCGCACTAATGTCGAGGTGACCCTCGAACCCAGCAGCGAGGCGCTCGACGAACTCGTGGTTGTGGGCTACGGCACGCAGAAGCGTAGCGACATCACCGGCTCCGTGGCTTCCCTCTCCGAAGACCAGATGCGCCAGACCATCGTTACTAACGCCGACCAGATGCTCCAGGGCAAGGTGGCCGGCGTGCAGGTGACGCAGAACTCCGGCGCTCCCGGCGGTGCCACCTCCGTGCGCATCCGTGGTGCAAGCTCGCTCAACTCCAGCAACGAACCTCTCTACATCATCGACGGTGTGCCCATGGGCGGTAGCACCAGCATCGGCGGCTTCGACTGGATGGGCGGCACCAACGGCCAGACCACCGTCAACCCCCTCGCTTCCATCGCTCCCAGCGACATCGTGAGCATCGACGTGCTCAAGGATGCATCGGCCTGCGCCATCTACGGTGCCGCCGGTGCCAACGGCGTCGTGATGGTTACCACCCGCCGCGGTTCGGCCGGCCACACCAACATCACCTACGACGGCTACGTGGCCTGGCAGCAGACCGCCAAGCGTCTCGACATGATGGACCTGCGCGAATATGCAGCCTATCAGACCCAGCTCTTCAACGAAGGCATCATCAACGACACGCAGTACGACAAGACCTTCTCCGACCCCAGCCTCCTGGGCCCCGGCACCGACTGGCAGGACGAAATCTTCCGCACCGCCTTCATGCAGAGCCACCAGGTGGGCGTCACCGGCGGTAACGAAAAGACCGTCTTCGCCATGAGCGCCGGCTGGATGAAGCAGGAGGGTATCATCATCGGTTCCGACTTCACCCGTTTCAACGCCCGCTTCAACCTCGACACCAACCTCACCAAGTGGTTCAAGGTGGGCGGCTCGCTGGCATATACCCGCACCGACGAGACCATCACACGCAACGACGGCTCCGACGGTGTGATCATGCAGGCCATGACCATGCTGCCCTCCGTGCCCGTGCGCGACTTCGACGGCAACTGGGCTGGTCCCAACACCGTGAACGGTGCATCGTCCTGGAACCCCGTGGCCCTGGCGCTCATCACCAACAACACCCTGCTGCGCCAGCGCACCACCGGCAACTTCTACGCCAACATCGACTTCCTGAAGTACTTCACCCTGCGTGCCGAATACGCTTTCGACGCATCGCAGAACCAGAACAAATCGTTCGTGCCCACCTATGAATTCGGATATGTGCACAACGACGTGAACCAGATGATGCAGCGCGAAGACCACAACTTCTACTGGATGCAGAAAGACTACGTCACCTACCACCAGCTCTTCAACGAAAAGCACGACGTCACGGTGATGGCCGGTTTCGAGGCTTCCAAGAGCAGCTGGAACGGCACTTCGCTCATCAAGAAGAACTTCTCCAACGACTACATCCACATCATGGGCGAAGACGGCGAATTCGTGAGCAACTCCGGCTGGTCCGACGCAAGCTCCACCGCCTCTTTCTTCGCTCGCGCCAACTACGGCTTCGACAACCGCTACCTCCTCACCGCCACCGTCCGTCGCGACGGCAGCTCCAAGTTCGGCCGCAACAACAAGTGGGGTACCTTCCCCTCGGTCGCTCTCGCCTGGCGTATCAATCAGGAAAAATGGTTTGAAGGCGTCAACTGGCTCAACAATCTCAAGCTCCGTCTCGGCTACGGTAAGGTGGGTAACTCCAACATCGACACCTACCGCTACGGCTCGGCCATGCAGAGCATGATGACACCCCAGGGCACTGCCTACTTCCCCCTCAACCTCTCCAACCCCGACCTCAAGTGGGAGGCTTCCGAGCAGTACAACGCCGGTATCGACTTCGCTGCGCTCAACAACCGCATCAGCTTCACCGTCGACGTCTACCGCAAGGAGACCAACGACCTGCTCATGCAGGTGTTCACCCCCAGCCACATCGCCACCAACGATTGGCAGACCATCATGACACCCTATGCCAACATCGGTAAGACCCGCAACACCGGTGTCGACGTGCAGATCAACCTCCTTCCCGTCGTGACACGCGACTTCAACTGGAGCTCGTCCATCACCCTGTCGCACAACCGCAACAAGATCGTTGCCCTCAACGAAGACTCGCAGGTGCTCTACGGTGCGGTCGACTGGTACGCTCCCTTCCAGACGGTTTCGATGTTCAAGGTGGGCCAGCCCATGGGCGTGTTCTACGGCTATGAGACCGCAGGCCTCTTCCAGAACGAAGCCGACATCCTCGGCTGGGCCACCCAGACCGGCGGCGCAGAACCCTATGCCAACAAGATCGACAAAATCAGCGGCGCATGGGTGGGCGACATCAAGTTCGTCGACCAGAACGGCGACGGCGTCATCAACGATGCCGACCAGAAAGTGATAGGCGACCCCAACCCCGACCTCGTTTACGGCTGGACCAACACCTTCACCTTCAAGAACTGGGAGCTCAACGTGGGCCTCACCGGCCAGTTCGGCGGCGACATCCTCAACTGGGCTCGCTACCGCACCGAAGGCCTCGCCTCCATCTGGGACAGCCAGAACCCCGAAGTGCTCAACCGCGCCCAGGCCATCCGCATCGATCCCAGCGGCGGCGACGAAATCGCCAACCTCATGCTCGCCTCCGGCTGCAACGGCATGCCCCGCTTCTCCAGCCTCGACGGCAACGGCAACCAGCGCATGAGCGACCGCTGGATCGAAGATGCCACCTACCTGCGCATCCAGAACATCTCGCTGGCCTACAACCTGCCCCAGAACTGGGCCCGCAAGGCCTTCCTTCAGAGCGCCAAGATCTACTTCAACGTGCAGAACGTCTACACCTTCACGAAGTATTCCGGCTACGACCCCGAAATCGGTGCCTACAACCAGAGCTCGCTGCTGCAGAACATCGACCGCGGCCGCTATCCCACTCCCCGCACCTTCACTCTGGGTCTCAATCTCTCTTTCTAATCAATCAAGCACATAAAGCAAATGAAAAATATATTCAAGACTTCCGCTCTGGCTCTTGTGCTGGCCGGGTCGCTCGCAAGCTGCAGCGACTTCCTGACGGTCGACCCCGTCGACAAGCCCGTGCTGGAATCCTTCTATACCAGTCGTGAGGCCCTGCGACAGACCACCCTGACGCTCTACGCCTCCAAGACATGGGCCAACTTCCACATGAACTTCCAGTGGAAGATGGACATGATCAACGGCGACATCTATTACACCTACGACCAGGAAGGCCAGTGGTATTTCGGTACCTACACCTCCGTCAACCCCTACCTCAACGAGGGATGGAAGGGCCTGTACAACGTGATTCTGTTCGCCAACAGCATCATCAACGACATTCCCCCGGTGTGCAGCGGCTCCATCACCCAGGCCGATATCGACGAGGCCGTGGCCGAGGCACGCGCCATGCGTGGCTACTGCTACTACATGCTGGCCGAGGTGTGGCACGATGTGCCCATCGTGGAAAACAACTCCGCCACCATCGCCAGCGGCAACTTCGACCTGCCCCGCAACACCCAGGCCAGCGTCTACCGCTTCGCCATGGAAGACCTTGACTACGCCGTGGCCAACCTTCCCGAAAGCAACGACAACTACCGCCTCACCGTGGCCAAGGCCCGCGCCCTGCGCGCCAAGCTGGGTGTGACCATGGCCGCCCACACCGACTACGGCTACGACCGCGCCGCCCTCTACAAGAAGGCTGCCGACGACGCCCTCTACTGCATCGAGAGCACCGAAGCCCTCACCAACATCGACTTCTCCACGCTCTTCGACGTCGAGACCAACAACGGCCCCGAGAGCATCCTCGCCATCCAGTGTGCCGTGCAGGGCTACGCCTTCGGCAACGCCCACAACGTGGCATGGAGCCGCTCCAGCCTCATCGCCGACCAGACCTGGGGCGCCGGCAAGGGCCCGACCATCGGCCTTCAGAAGCTCTACGAGCCCACCGACAAGCGCCGCATGTGGACCTGGATGACCAATGGCGACTACTATCCCATGCTCGCCCGCGAGGCCGGCGGTTATACATATAAGTATGTGAACCGCGACGAAAACGGCGACGTCGTTGAAGACCGCATGGAGATGATGGCCCACATCAAGAAGTACATCATCGGCAAGAGCTCCGACTGCAACGGCAACGTGGGTATCAACCAGGATGCCGCCAACAACATCTACCTCATGCGTCTGGCCGACGTGTACCTCACCTACACCGAGGCCGTGATGGGAACCGCCACCTCCACCTCCGACGCTACCGCCATGAAGTACTACAACATGGTGCGCGAGCGTGCAGGCCAGGCACCCCTTCCCTCCGTCGACTACATGGAGCTCCTGAAGGAGCGCCGCCGCGAGCTGGCCTTCGAGAGCCAGACGTGGTTCGACACCCAGCGCTACCGCTATCGCGAAGGCGACGACGCTGCCCTGCAGATGCTCAACTCCCAGTACGGCACCGACATCAACCGCTGCGCCATGTACATGCCCAACATCGCCGTCGACGCCACCAACGAAAACGACATGACCAACTATCGCATCGTCGATGCCAAGGTGGACGGCTGCATGTACGACCACATCATCCTCTCCAAGGATGCATTCGTGGCTCCCATCCCCGCCGCCGTCACCACCAGCTCGCCCATCCTGCTCGACGCAGCAGTGGATTTCTACGGCGGAGCACAGGAACCCGAAGGCGAATAATCTAATTCTTAATACCAAGACAGCAAATGAAACGCATCTTCAAATATAGCCTTATGGCAGCCGCTGCAGTGATGGCCGTGACCACCGCCTCCTGCTCCGACGATACCGATGCCAAGAAGGATCAGGGCGCTACGCCGGTCATCAAGTACGCCCGTCCCTGCGACATACAGGTGTCCGACTCGCTGCTCACATCCGCCTCGCTCGGCGCCCGCGTGGCCTTCATCGGCGACAACCTCGGCGACGTGCAGCAGGTGTGGTTCAACGACCAGAAAGCCAAGCTCAACCCCACCATGGTCACGAGCCACGCTATCGTCGTCGACATCCCCAACAACATCCCCGGCGAGGTCACGAACAAGGCCCGCTTCATCACCGGCACCGGTATTGAGGTAGACTACGACTTCTTCGTGTCCGTGCCCGCCCCCAAGGTCAACACCATGAGCTGCGAATACGCCCACGCCGGCGACATCGTCACCATCACGGGTGCTTACTTTGCCGACGACCCCAACGTGCCCCTCACCGTCACCATCGGTGGCGTTGAGGCCGACATCCGCAGCATCGACCAGAACGAGCTCGCAGTGGTAGTGCCCGAGGGCGCCACCGAGGGCCCCGTAGTGGTCACCAGCATCTACGGCTCCGGCAAGTCCAATTTCAACTATATGGACACCCGCGGCATGCTCTTCGACTTCGACGGCCTCACCGGCCTCACCAACCACGGCTGGCACGCAATGCCCATCGAAGACGACGGCACCGGCATCTCCGGCAACTACATGCGCCTGGGCGACGGCGCCACCACGCTGCAGAGCGACGGCTGGGACGACAACAACTTCTCCTTCGAGTACTGGGCCGGTTCGTGGAACACCCCCACCGACTATCCCGAGCGCGACGGCGTGAAGCTGTGCGACATCGTCGACTTCAGCGACTTCAACAACATGAGCATCAAGTTTGAGCTCTGCATCCCCGAGAACGCCGCATGGCAGGCTTGCGCAATGCAGCTCATCTTCGCCCCCGTCACCAAGGTGAGCATGGGCAATGCCGGTGTCGACATCAACGGCGAAAACGTTGCCGGTTGCAACAACGCTTACTTCCAGGACGGCTCGGCCCGCGGCCTGTGGCGCCCCTGGACCGACAGCGAGGCCTACCACACCGGCGGCCAGTGGATCACCGTATCCCTGCCCATCTCCGACTTCGTCTACGCGCAGGATGGCACCGGCGCCAGCAGCTTCCTGGCCTCGTCCCAGGATTTCGCCAGCTTCCAGATGTTCCTCTGGAGCGGTGGCGTTGCCGGCGTGGACTGCACCCCGCTCCTGAAGATCGACAACATCCGCGCCGTGCACAACTAATTGTCTAATCGCAACGACACCAATCATAATCATGAAAAAGTTTTTCAGTATATCAGGTCTGCTCGCGCTGTGCATGCTCCTGCTGGTTCCGGCAGTGACTTCCTGCGACGACGACGATAAATACAATACCGAGCAGTACAAAGGCGGTGTCAGCCTCAACGTGTTCGGACCCTCGCCCGTGGCACGCGGCGGCGAGCTGCGCTTCCTGGGCAGCGGCATGGACCAGATCACCAAGATCACCATCCCCGGCTGCGGCGACATCACCGACATCAAGGTGATCAGCTCCACCGAAATCCGTGTGGTAGTGCCTCAGACGGCCCAGCCCGGCACCGTGGTTCTGCACCACGCCGGAGGCACCATCGAGACCAAGACCCTCCTGACCTTCCTGGAGCCCATCTCCATCGAGAGCATCGAGCCCCTGCGCGTGAAGCCCGGCGAGGAACTCACCATCAAGGGCGACTATCTCAACCTCATCAACGAGGTGTGCTTCAGCTTCCTCGAGGACAGCGTGAACGTCTATGCCGACGCTTTCCTGACCCACGAGCGCGCCGAAATCACCGTGATCGTGCCTGAAGAGGCCGTGAGCGGCACCATCTACCTGAGCGACGCCAAGGAGATTCCCAATATGCTTGAGAGCGAGCAGGAAGTGGAAATCGTTCTGCCCGCCACCACGCCTCTCGACCTCACCGGCGCCCGCGGCGGCGACCTCGTGACCATCGAAGGCACCGACCTCGACCTGGTGCGCCTCGTGCTCCTGCCCGACGGCAGCGAAGTCGACTTCGACTATGCCGACGGCAAGATCACCTTCACCCTGCCCGACAACGTGACCGACGGTACCATCGTGATGGTGCCCGCCTCCGGTGTCAAGGTCGCCTGCGCCAATATCGGCGTGGTTGAGCCCACCGAGCTTGAGGCTGTTCCCGCCGAGGGTCTCCGCGGCGGCGACGTGCTCAAGATCAAGGGCGTGAACATCGACCAGGTTGAAAGCCTCGTCTTCCCCGGCGTGGCCGATGCAGTGGCTCCCGCCACCATCAGCGCCACCGAGCTCAGCGTGGTATTCCCCGAAGCTGCCCAGAGCGGCGACGTTATCCTCAACCTCAAGAGCGGCAAGACCGTCACCGTGGCCGTGGCCACCGCCAAGCCCGAAGTGCTGGCCTTCGACCCCGCCGAAGTGCCCGCTGCCGCCGAGTTCACCATGAAGGGTAAGAACCTCGACCTCGTTGTGGCCATCACCTTCGCAGGTGGCACCACCGTAGAGGTGAGCGGCGTTCCCGCTGCCGAGTACACCATGGTGGCTCCCGCTACCGCCGAGACCGGCGCACTGACCCTGCACATGGCCAACGGCGAAAGCGTCGAGACACCCGTGCTCACCGTCAAGGCTCCCGAGTGTGCCTACATCACCGTGCAGCCCGAAGGCGAGCTCACGGCCTACGGCCTGTTCATCGCCACCATTGCCAATGAAGACAAGCTCACCGGCGTGCTCGTCAACGGCACCGAGGTGAACTACATCCTCAACCAGGGCCAGCTCTACATCACGCTGCCCGGCTCCTGCGGCAAGAACACCACCGTGACGCTGGTGAGCTCCAACGGCGAAATCAGCTACACCTACGACGTGATTCCCGCCACCCACCAGGAGCGCGTGCTGCAGAACACGCCCATCACCATAGGCAACTGGGATGAGCCTCGCGTGTTCATCATGCACGAGCAGCTGGCCGACGTGCCCGTGGGCGCCAAGCTGGTGTTCTACACCGACAATCCCTCGAGCGCACAGCTGCAGCTGAACGATGCAAACTGGACTTCCTACACCATGCTCGACGTGCCCGCCGGACAGGCAGCCGTAGAGTTTGAACTCACCGCCGAGGCCCTCGACTTCTTCGCCACCAACAACGGCTACAGCGACCAGGCCATCATCATCCAGGGCACTACCTGCACCATCAACAAGATCACCATCGAGTGGGAAATCTCGCTCGAGGAGACCATCTGGAGCGGTGCATGGGAGAACTCCGGCTGGGGTGGCAACCAGGATCTCGCCTGGGGCGGCTTCGACTGGAGCACCGTCAAGGCCGGCACCACGCTGCGCGTGTACATGACGCCCACCGTGGCCGATGGCGAATGGTGGTGCGTGAGCCTGCGCCACGGCGACGGCTGGGCTAACCTGCCCGGCGACCTTGGCTCGCAGATTGACAATCCCGCCGGCGGCCTTGCCGAAGTGGTTCTCACCCAGGAAGTGATCGACGACCTCGTGGCAAACGGCGGCCTCGTGATCACCGGTACAGGCTACATCCTCAACAAGGTAACTCTCGAATAATCAATCCACGATGAAAAACAAGTTTTATCACATAGCATTACTTGCCCTCTCGGGGGCAGTAATGCCTGCCTTAACCTCCTGCGACGATAAGCACGACACCTACGTGCTGGAGCCGGCCACTGCCGTGGCCGCTCCGGCGGTGTCGGTAGCCGACGGCGCCCTGCTCTCCGTCGACCTCGACAACATCACCCTCACCTACGATGTGCCCGTGGTGCTGAACTCGGCCGTGAGCATCACCCTGAACGATGCCGCCGTCTCCGCCGCTCTCGACGACACCCGCAAGGTCGTCACCATCCCCGTGAGCCTGACCTACGGCACCACCTACACCCTCAGCGTGCCCGAGCGCGCCGTGGCCGGCATCAACACCCGCTCGTTCGCTCCCGCCGTGAACCTCACGTTCACCACGGAGGCACGTCCGGCTCCCGTTTCGCAGTACGTCACCAGCCTCATCAACCCCAACGCTACTGCCGAGGCCAAGGCCGTGTACGACTTCCTGCTGCAGCAGAATGGCAAGAAGGTGCTGAGCGGCGCCAGCGCAGGCGACGGCAATAACAACAAGTTTGCCGACTGGGTGGCTTCACACGCCGGCCAGTATCCCGCCCTTGCCAGCTACGACTTCCTGCACCACAAGCGCAGCGGCGAGAACTGGATCAACTACACCGACATCTCCGCCGCCACCTCCCACTGGCAGAACAACGGCCTGGTGAACTACATGTGGCACTGGAACGTGCCCACCGACGAGGATGCCTACAACAACAAGGACTGGAACAACTACGCCTTCTACTGCGACAACACCAACTTCGACATCAACAACGCCCTCACCGACGGCACCTGGGAGAACAAGGTGATTCTGGAAGACATCGACCAGATAGCCGGCTATCTCGGCCAGCTGCAGGACGCAGGCGTGCCTGTTATCTGGCGTCCTCTCCACGAGGCTGCCGGCAGCCACATGTACAACAGCGCATGGTTCTGGTGGGGCCGCGGCGGCGTCGAGGCCACCAAGGCGCTGTGGAAGCTCATGTACGACCGCCTCGTCAACCTGCACGGCCTCAACAACCTCATCTGGGTGTGGACCGCACAGTACGACAAAGGCTATGAGGCCCAGATGGCCGAGGCCTATCCCGGCGACGAATACGTCGACATCGTGGGCGTCGACTCCTACCGCAACGCAGGCGAAAGCGATGCCGACTACATCGCACGCCTGGCCGAATCCTACTATGCTCTGAACGACATGGTACACGGCAAGAAGATGCTGGCCGTGAGCGAATGCGGCTACATGACCGAGCTGGGCAAGACCCTCGGCGTCACCCCCTGGGCCTGGTTCATGATGTGGAACAGCGACATCACCGACAATCCCTCCGAGGACGGCTTCGGCAACTCCACCGAGTGGATCAAGACCGTCTTTGAAAGCGACAACGTGCTCAACCGCGAGAGCATGCCTTCCCTGAAATAACAGTTTCCAATAGGTTTTAATATACCCGGCACCGGGCGCCGGAGAGGCGCCCGGTGCTAATTTTATGTTTTAATCCACAAAAACCTTAAATAGTTAAAAAAACAAGAAGTAAGCGATGAAAAAATTAATGCTCGGCAGCCTGGCCGCCATTGCCATCATGACATCGTGCGGCAGCGCCCGCAAGGCAGGAGACAACCCCGAGGCTGCGGCCGACACGTGCTCGACACCCGCGGCTGCGCTTCTTTCGCGCCTGCGCGCCGTAGTGGCCGATAGCGTAGTGCTCTTCGGACACCACGACGACACCGCTTACGGACATGACTGGGAATACGCCCCCGGCCGCAGCGATGTGCTTGAAACATCCGGCTCTTATCCCGCTCTTATGAACTGGGACCTCGGCCTCATCGAGCTGGGCGACAGCGTGCAGCTCGACGGCGTACCCTTTGATTTCATCCGCAGCGAAGTAGCTGCACAGAATGCGCGCGGCGGCATCAACTCCATCAGCTGGCATCCGCGCAACCCCGCCACCGGAGGCGACTCGTGGGACACCTCCGCCGCTCCGCTGGCCATGGCCGTTGAGCCCGGCACTGAGCTGAACGACACGCTGCGCGCCTGGATAGGCCGCGCGGCCGATTTCGTGCTCTCGCTCAACGACGCCGACGGCCGCCGCATCCCAGTGCTCTTCCGCCCCTGGCACGAGCACACCGGGTCGTGGTTCTGGTGGGGCCGCGACCACTCCACCCCCGAGCAATACAAGGCGCTGTGGCGCCTCACCCGCGAGGTGTTCGACGCCCGTGGCGTCGACAACGTGGTGTGGGTCTACTCGCCCGACCGCGTCAACTCCATAGAAGACTATGCCGAGCGCTATCCCGGCGATGAATATGTCGACATCCTGGGCGCCGACGCCTATCATTTCGGCGGCGTCGCCGGCACCCCCGACTATCAGCAGCGCGTGCAGCTGCAGCTCGATGCGGCCAAGGCCCTCGCCGATAAAAGCGGCAAGCTGGTGGCCCTGAGCGAGACCGGCTGCGAGGGCCTCGACGTGCCCGGGTGGTACACAGGCGTGCTGCTGCCCGTGCTCAGGAACAACCGCGTGGCCTACGTGTGCGTGTGGCGCAACGCCCTCCACACCCGCAAGGCCGGCCACTTCTACGCTCCCTATAAAGGCCACCCCGAGGAAGCCGATTTCAAGGCATTCGCCTCCGACTCCATCATCGTGATGGCCTCCGGAATGAATAAATATTAAAGCACACCATAATGGATATTTTCGAAAAACGTAAAAAAGAAGTAACCGAACGCTTCGAAGCTCTCCTCTCCCGCAAGAACGAACCCGTGCCCGGCGGCAACGGCGTGTACACCCGCTATAAGAACCCCGTCGTCACGGCCGAAATGGCCCCGCTCACGTGGCGCTACGACTTCAACCCCGCCACAAACCCCTATTTCATGGAGCGCATAGGCGTGAACGCCACCCTCAACAGCGGCGCCATCAAGTGGAACGGCCGCTACCTGCTGGTGGTGCGCGTCGAGGGCGCCGACCGCAAGAGTTTCTTCGCCGTGGCCGAGAGCCCCAACGGCATCGACAATTTCCGTTTCTGGGAGCGACCCATCACCATGCCCGACACCGACGACCCCGCCACCAATATCTATGACATGCGCCTCACGGCCCACGAAGACGGCTGGATCTACGGCCTGTTCTGCGCCGAGCGCCACGACCCGGCCTGTCCCGGCGACCTCTCGGCTGCCACCGCCACCTGCGGCATAGCACGCACCCGCGACCTCGTCGACTGGGAGCGCCTGCCCGACCTCAAGTGCGGCTGCCAGCAGCGCAACGTGGTGCTTCATCCGGAGTTTGTCGACGGCAAGTATGCCCTCTACACCCGCCCGCAGGACGGCTTCATCGACACCGGCAACGGCGGCGGCATAGGCTGGACGCTGGTCGACGACATCACCAAGGCCGAAATCACCCGCGGCGAAACCATCATCGACGAGCGCATCTACCACACCATCAAGGAAGTGAAGAACGGCGAAGGCCCGCACCCCATCAAGACACCCCGCGGCTGGCTCCACCTGGCCCACGGCGTGCGCGGCTGCGCCAGCGGCCTCCGCTATGTGCTTTATCTCTACATGACCGCCCTCGACGAGCCCTGGCGCCGCATCGCCGCTCCCGGCGGCTATTTCATGGCTCCGGTGGGCGAGGAATACATGGGCGACGTCATGAACGTGCTCTTCACCAACGGCTGGATCAAGGACGACGACGGCCGCATCCTCATCTACTACGCCAGCAGCGACACCCGCATGCACGTGGCCGAAACCACCGTCGACAAGCTCGTGGACTACTGTTTCAACACCCCCGCCGACGGCCTCACCACAGCCGAAAGCGTGCGCACCATCAACCGCCTCATCGACCGCAACCTCGAATACCTCAACAAGTAATCCACCCCGCTCAATACCATGGCAAACCTTTCGCAAAAAATAGGCTACGGTTTCGGCGACATGGCTTCCAGCATGTTCTGGAAGGTGTTCAGCTACTACCTGCCGTTCTTCTACGCCAATATCTTCGGCATCTCGCTGGTCGACACCGGCGTGCTGCTGCTCGTCACGCGCATCTGGGACGCCGTGAGCGACCCCATGATGGGCGCCATCGCCGACCGCACCCACACCCGCTGGGGCAAGTACCGCCCCTACCTGCTGTGGGTGGCCGCGCCGTTCAGCATCTGCGGCATCCTGCTGTTCACCACCCCCGACTGGGGCTACGCCGCCAAGCTCGTGTGGGCCTACGTCACCTACATCCTCATGATGACCGTCTACACCGGCATCAACGTGCCCTACGGCGCCATGCTCGGTGTCATGACCGAAAACTCCCACGAGAAGACCGTGTTCTCCTCCTTCCGCATGTTCTTTGCCTATGCCGGCTCGTTCATCGCCCTCTTCGCCTGGGAGCCCCTGTGCAACATGTTCGGCGGCATGGGCATGAGCCCGCAGGGCAGCTGGCAGGGCGCCATGATAGTCATCGCCGTGTGCTGCTTCGTGCTCTTCCTGCTGTGCTTCCGCATGACCCGCGAGCAGCTCTCCACCGCCCCGGACGCCTCCCTGCTCAAGGACCTCAAGGCCCTGGTCACCAACATGCCCTGGTGGCTCCTCAACGGCGCCTCGCTGTGCTTCAACCTCTTCAACACCGTGCGCGGCGCCACCGTGGCCTTCTTCTTCGCCGACGTCATCGGCGGCGAGCAGTCCATCGTGGTGTTCGGCCTCTCGATGCTCTTCTACTCGGGCCTGTTCCTGGGCGTGGGCGAAGTGGCCAACATGGTGGGCGTGGCCCTCGCCGTTCCCATCACTGCCCGCATAGGCAAGAAGCCCACCTTCATCGTGGTCGACGGCCTGCTCATCCTCTTCAGCATCCTCTTCTTCACCTGCTCGCCCGACAGCAACACCGGCCTGCTCATGATGCTGCTCCTCCAGGTGGTGATTTCGGTGCTCACCGGCGTGATGTCGCCCCTGGTGTGGTCGATGTATGCCGATGTCAGCGACTACTCCGAGCTTAAGAACGGCAGCGCCTCCACCGGCCTCATCTTCTCCTCGGCCTCCATGGCCCAGAAGTTCGGCGGTGCCATAGGCGGCGCAGCCGTGATGTGGCTGCTCGACGCCTGCGGCTACGTGCAGGGCGGCGAGGGTGTCGACGCCGTCAACACCGCCCAGCCCGCCCAGGCCATCACATGCCTCTGGGCGCTCATGACCATGATACCCGCCGCTGTGGCTCTCCTGTCCATGATCATCGTGTGGCTCTACCCCCTGACCACCGCCCGCATGACAGCCATCGTGGCCGAGCTCAAGACCACGCGCCACGGCGCCGCAGCCGTCGAGGCCGCTGCCGAGACAGCCGCCGAGGCCGACAACGTAAACGACTGAACATGACACCACACCAGCGCCTCATGGCCACCGAGCTCCGCGACTCGGTGGCCGCCGAGCTCACCGGCAACATCCTGCCCTACTGGCTCGAGAAGATGCAAGACCCGCAGGGCGGCTTCTACGGACGCCGCGACGGCAACGACCGCCTCGACCCCGATGCGCCCCGCGGCGCCATCCTCACGGCCCGTATGCTCTGGACCTTCTCCGCGGCCTACCGCGTGCTGCGCCGCCCCGAATATCTCGAGGCCGCCACGCGCGCCAAGCGAGAGATCATCGACCGCTTCTACGATCCCGAGTATGGCGGCATCTACTGGAGCCTCGATGCGCAACGCCGCCCGCTCGACACCAAGAAACAGTTCTATGCCATAGGCTTTGCCATCTACGGCCTCACCGAGCTGGCCCGCGCCACGGGCGACCCCGAGGCCCTCGACTATGCCATCCGTCTCTTCCACGACATCGAGACCCACAGCCGCGACCGCCATCGCGGAGGCTACCTCGAGGCCGCGCAGCGCGACTGGACCCCCATCGCCGACATGCGCCTGAGCGACAAAGACGACAACGCCAGCAAGACCATGAACACCCACCTCCACATCATCGAGCCTTACACCAACCTGCTGCGCGTGTGGCCCGATGCCGAGCTGCGCGAGGCCACCGAGGAGCTGCTGCGCCTCTTCCTCGACCGCTTCACGCCGCCGGAGGGCAGGGCCCATCTCGGCCTCTTCTTCGACGGCGACTGGAACCGCCGCGACGCCGAGATAAGCTACGGCCACGACATCGAGGCCTCCTGGCTCATGCTCGAAACAGCCATGGTGCTCGACAATCCCGAGCTCACGGCCCGCACCCTCGAGGTTACGCGCCGCATAGCCGACGCCGCCATGGAAGGTCGCTGCTGCGACGGCTCCATGATCTACGAGCGCCACGCCTCCGGCCGCTACGACAACGACAAGCACTGGTGGGTGCAGGCCGAAAACGTCCTGGGCCAGCTCTACCAGTATCTCTTCCACGGCCGCGAGCAGTTCCTGCCCATGGCCCTGCAGTCCTGGCACTACATCGACCGCTGCATCGTCGACCGCGAGCACGGCGAATGGATGTGGAGCCGCCGCGGCGACCTCCCCAACCGCACCGACGACCACGCCGGCTTCTGGAAATGCCCCTACCACAACGCCCGCATGTGCCTCGAAACCATCGAGCGCCTCACCCCCTCCCTCGACCGTTAACCCAGAGACAAACACCAAGAGGCTGTGCCGCACCCCCCCCCGCGGCACAGCCTCTTTTTCACCCGCAAAATTCCTTTTTGTTTCTTTTGCCTTTTTGGCCTTTTGTATCTCGCGCCATGGCGGGGGCGCTCAAAAAAGTGCGGCAAAATTTTCAGATAAGGCGGAAAGGCGCTATCTTTGCACTTGTCATGAAAAACATAGCCAAAACTCTTGTGGCTGCGACCATTGCAGCCGTGTGTGGCAGCGGCGCCATGCTGGCCGGCGACTGGGAGAACCCCTCAGTCTTCGCCGAAGGCCGCCTCGCCCCCCGCGCCACCTTCTATCCCTATGCCACCGTGCAGCAGGCACGCGAGAACTATCTACTGGCATCGCCCTACGTGCGCAGCCTCAACGGCAAGTGGAAATTCCATTTCGCCACGAAGCCGGCCGACAGTCCCGAGGACTTCTACCGCCCCGACTACGACACATCCGCCTGGGACGACATCGAAGTGCCCTCCAACTGGGAGATGCAGGGCTACGGCACGCCTATATATACAAATGTGGTGTACCCCTTCCCGCGCGAGTGGCCCCGGGTGCCCCACGACGACAACCCCGTGGGCTGCTACAAGCGCAGCTTCGACATGCCCGCCGACTGGGTGGGGCGCCGCACCATCCTGCACTTCGACGGCAGCACGGCCGGCATGTATGTGTGGGTCAACGGCCACAAGGCCGGCTACGTGCAGAGCACCAAGAACCCTGCCGCATTCGACATCACCGACTATGTGCACCCCGGCACCAACGAAATATCCTGCCGCGTGTTCCGCTGGACCGACGGCTCCTATCTCGAAGACCAGGATTTCTGGCGCCTCTCGGGCATCGACCGCAACGTGTATCTCTTCAGCGTGCCCGCCGTGAGTATCGCCGATTTCTTCGCTCACCCCGACCTCGACGCCGGCTACCGCAACGGCCTCTTCGGGCTCGATGTGAAGCTCGAAAGCACCGCCGCCGCCCCGGCCCGCGCCACGCTCGACATGAAGCTCTACGCCCCGGACGGCCGCAGGGTGCTGGCCGCCTCGCGCAAGGTCGATGTTGCCCCCGGCGCCACGGCCGCCCTGCGCTTCGACGGCAAGCTGCCGGGCGTGCAGCACTGGAGCGCCGAGACACCGAATCTCTACACCCTCGTGCTGGCGCTGAGCCTCGACGGCAAGATAGTGGAGACCACCTCGGCCCGCGTGGGCTTCCGCAAGGTCGAGATAAAAAACAGCCGGCTCATGGTCAACGGCAAGCCCCTCGAGGTGCACGGCGTGAACATCCATGAGCATCACCCCGTCACGGGCCATGTGGTGGACTCGGCCATGATGATGGAAGACATACGCATGCTCAAGCAGCACAATTTCAACGCCGTGCGCATGAGCCACTATCCCCAGTCGCCCCTGTGGTATGAACTGTGCGACCGCCACGGCCTCTACGTGGTGGACGAGGCCAACATCGAGATTCACGGCTACGGGTCGTCGCCCTGGGACCGCGTGAAGCCCGGCGTGCACCCGGCTGCCACCGAGGAGTGGCGCGCGGCCATCCTCGACCGCGAGCACCTGCTGGTGGAGCGCGACAAAAACCACCCCAGCGTGATAGTGTGGAGCGTGGGCAACGAGCACGGCAACGGCAGCAACTTCGAGGCCGCCTACAGCTGGATCAAGAGCCGCGACACCTCGCGCCCCGTGCAGAGCGAGCAGGCCCAGCGGGAGTGGAACACCGACATCGTGTGCCCCATGTATCCATGGATAGGCGACATGAAGGCGTATGCCGCGCTCGACAATCCCGGCCGCCCCTACATCATGTGTGAGTACGCCCACGCCATGGGCAACAGCACCGGCAATTTCCAGGACCTCTTCGACGTGGTGCGCTCCAGCCCCCACTTGCAGGGCGGATTCATCTGGGACTGGGTGGACCAGGGCATCCTCACGCAGGACGAGGACGGCCGTCCCTACTGGGCCTACGGCGGCGACTTCGGCGCACGCGACCGCCAGAACGACGAGAATTTCTGCATCAACGGCCTCGTGCAGCCCGACCGCACCCCGCATCCCGGCCTCGCCGAGGTAAAGAAAGTCTACCAGGACATCCGCTTCTCGGCCTTCGACCCGGCCACAGCCTCGTTCACCGTGGAAAACCATTTCCACTACCGCAACCTTTCCGACTACGACTTCAGCTGGCAGCTGCTGGCCGACGGCTCCGTGGCCGCCACCGGCAGCTTCGACCTCAGCGTGAAGCCCGGCGCCACCGGCCGCGTGCGCCTCACGCTGCCGGCCCTCGACCCCGCCAAGGAATACTACCTCAATGTCTTCGCCCGGAGCCGCACGGCCACGGAGGTAGTTCCCGCCGGCCACGAGGTGGCCCGCGAGCAGTTTGAGGTGGCCCGCGCCACAGCCGCGCCCGCCGCCGGGAAAGGCGCGCCCGTGGCTGCCGTGGAGACCGACCGCGAATACGTCTTCGACTGCGGCGACGGCGCACGCATCGCCTTCTCCAAGCACCGCGGCGACCTCAGCGACTACACCGTGGGCGGACGCCGCGTGGTCGACGGCATGGAGCCCAACTTCTGGCGCGCCGTCACCGACAACGACTGGGGCGCAGGCATCCACCAGCGCCTCAACGCCTGGCGCTGTGCCGGCAGCAACCGCCGCCTCACCTCCCTGAGCGCCGCCGGCAACGAGCTGCGCGCAGAGTATCGCCTGCCCGAGGTCGACGCCACGCTCGCCGTGGTCTACACCGTCTATGCCGGCGGCGTGATGGACGTGCACGTGGCCCTCGACGGCGGCGACGACATGCCCGAGCTCATGCGCATGGGCATGCAGCTCACCCTCGGCCGCCACTACGACAACTTCAGCTACTACGGCCGCGGCCCGCTCGAAAACTACAGCGACCGCCACACAGCCTCCTTCGTGGGCCTCTGGGCCGGCAAGGTGGCCGATGAGTTCTACCCCTACATCCGCCCCCAGGAGACCGGCAACCACACCGACGTGCGCTACGCCTCGCTGGCCGACGACGCCGGCCACGGCCTGCTCGTCACCGGCCACGGCCCGCTCAACGTGAGCGCCCTCGACGTCACCCCCTCCGACCTCGACCCCGGCCTCTCCAAGCACCAGATGCACAACAGCGACGTGAACCACAGCCGCAGCCATGTCTATTTCAACATCGACCTGGTGCAGCGCGGCGTGGCCGGCGATACGGGGTGGGGCGCCGAGCCCTACGAGCAGTATCGCCTGCGCGACAGGCACTACAGCTACGGCTTCACCATGAGCCCGCTCTAAAAAAAATATAATTATAGCGTGAAGTTCGGCGAAATTTTGTAACTTTGTGGCAAAATAACCACATATCGTATAATTCACCAACACTCAACAGAGTAGAAATTATGAAAATCGAAAAAATCATTGGTCGTGAGGTGCTCGACAGCCGTGGCAACCCCACCGTTGAAGTAGACGTGATTCTTGAAAGCGGCGCACGTGGCCGCGCTTCCGTTCCCTCGGGCGCTTCCACCGGCGAGAACGAAGCTCTCGAGCTCCGCGACGGCGACAAGAGCCGCTACATGGGCAAGGGCGTCCAGAAAGCCGTTGCCAACGTCAACGGTCCCATCGCCGAAGCTCTCAAAGGCATGAACGCTCTCGACCAGATTGCTATCGACGAGGCTATGCTCGCCCTCGACGGCACCGACACCAAGAGCAAGCTGGGCGCCAACGCCATCCTCGGCGTTTCGCTCGCTGTGGCCAAGGCTGCTGCCGACTACCTCGACCTGCCTCTCTACAAATATATCGGTGGCTGCAACACCTACGTGCTCCCCGTGCCCATGATGAACATCATCAACGGCGGCGCACACTCCGACGCTCCCATCTGCTTCCAGGAATTCATGATCCGTCCCATCGGCGCCCCCTCCTTCAAGGAAGGCATCCGCATGGGCACCGAGGTGTTCCACAACCTCAAGAAAGTGCTCCACGAGCGCGGCCTCAGCACCGCAGTGGGCGACGAAGGCGGCTTCGCTCCCGCTCTCGACGGCACCGAAGATGCCCTCAACGTTATCGTTAAGGCTATCGAAAAAGCCGGCTACAAACCCGGTTGCGACGTAACCATCGGCCTCGACTGCGCTTCTTCTGAATTCTATGTAAACGGCGTTTACGACTACCACCAGCTCAAAGATGGCACCGTTAAAGAACCCAACGGCGTTAAGCGCACCTCCGAAGAACAGGCTAAATACCTCGAAGAACTCATCACCAAATATCCCATCGACTCCATCGAAGACGGCATGGCCGAAAACGACTGGGAAGGCTGGAAGATTCTCACCGACCTCATCGGCGACCGCTGCCAGCTCGTGGGCGACGACCTGTTCGTGACCAACGTGAAGTACCTCAAGCGCGGTATCGAAGAGGGTTGCGCCAACTCCATCCTCGTGAAGGTGAACCAGATCGGTTCCCTCACCGAGACCCTCCGCGCCGTAGAGCTCGCACAGCGCAACGGCTACACCGCCGTCATCTCCCACCGCTCCGGTGAAACCGAAGACGCCACCATCGCCGACATCGCCGTGGCCACCAACGCCGGCCAGATCAAGACCGGTAGCGCAAGCCGCTCCGACCGTATGGCCAAGTACAACCAGCTGCTCCGCATCGAAGAGCAGCTCGGCGCCGCCGCCCAGTACGGCTACGGCAAGAAGACCAAACGCCCCGAATAATTCGATTAAGTTCCAATAATGGCTGCGCCGGGATCGTGGAGATTCCGGCGTAGTTTTTTATATAAAACTTGAAAATATCAGAAAAAAGTGATAACTTTACGGCATTATGACAGCATGGATTATTTGGCTGATAATCGCCGCGGTGCTGGTGATTATCGAAATACTCTCTCAGATGGTGTGGACGCTGTGCATGGCCATTGCCTGCGCCGCCGCTCTCGCCGCTTGCCTGCTCGGGGCCTCGCTGCCCGTGCAACTGGCAGTGCTGGCCGTGGCCTCGGTGCTCGCCTATCTGATTCTTGTGCCCTATTTCAAGCGCATCCACCATCAGGCCACCGAGCGTGAGGGCCGTGCGGCGCGCACCGGCATGGACGCCCTCATAGGCATGGAGGCCACCGTGGTGCAGGCCATCGAGCCCGGGCGCCTGGGCCGCGTGAAGGTCGACGGCGACAACTGGCAGGCCCGTGCCCGCCACCCTCAGGAAGCCTTCATGATAGGCCAGCGCGTGCGCATCCACTCCTACGACAGCATCATTCTCACCGTCGAAAGTATCAAATAAATTATGGAATACAGCTCTATTATCTTTGCCGCCATTCTGGTGATTCTCGCCATTGTGGTAATCTCGGCCGGCGTGTGTGTCGTGCCGCAGTCGGAAACGCGTGTGATCGAGCGCCTGGGCCGCTTCCACAGCGTGCTCTCCCCCGGCCTCAACTTCATCATTCCCTTCATCGACAAGGCCAAGACCATCTACACGCGCCGCATCGAGACGGGCGTGGGCGGTCGCGTCTATGTGCGCATGACATCGTCGCCGGTCATCGACCTGCGCGAGCAAGTCTACGACTTCCCCTCCCAGCAGGTGATCACCCGCGACAACGTCACCACCGAAATCAACGCCCTGCTTTATTTCCAGATTGTAGACCCCAAAAAGGCCGTCTACGAAATCGACAACCTGCCCAACGCCATCGAGAAACTCACCCAGACCTCGCTGCGCAACGTCATCGGCGAGCTCGAGCTCGACGAAACCCTCACCTCGCGCGACACCATCAACAACAAGCTGCAGGTGATTCTCGACGACGCCACCAACAAGTGGGGCGTGAAGGTGAACCGCGTGGAGCTGCAGGACATCACGCCTCCCGAAAGCGTGCGCATTGCCATGGAGAAGCAGATGCAGGCCGAGCGCAACCGCCGCGCCGAAATTCTCAACGCCGAGGGCGAGAAGCGTTCGCGCATCCTGCGCTCCGAGGGCGAGAAGGCATCGCGCATCAACGAGGCCGAGGCCATCAAGCAGTCGGAAATCCTGCGTGCCGAGGGCGAGGCACAGGCCATAATCCTGAACGCCCAGGCCGAGGCCGACGCCATCCTGCGTGTGGCCCAGGCCGTGAGCTCATCGCAGACCGACCCCGCCACCTACATGCTGGCCATGAAGTATATCGACACCCTGCGCGAGATGACCTCCGGCCAGGACAACAAGACCGTCTACATCCCTTACGAGGCATCGTCGGTGCTCTCGAGCATCGGTTCCATCCGCACCCTCTTCAACAAATAAACTGCTTCGCGCAAACACAAAAAAGCGGGCGCCCCTTTTACCGGAGCGCCCGCTTTTTTGTGTGGCGTGGCGTCACACCTCAAAATTCTCGTCGCCGGCGTTCAGCGAGCTGATGAACAGCACGACGATGCCCGCGAGCACCGGGCCGATGCTCCACCAGGGCGACAGATGATCCACCGCCCTGAACATCAGGAAGTAGATGAAATACAGGCCGCTCACGTTCGACAGCCAGTCGCATATCACTATGGTGCGCGGCCGGGCTATCCATATCCAGAGAGAGTAGCCCACGAGAAACGCGCCGGCCGCCGCGGTGCATATCAGCGGGAACAGCGACTGCAGGTGGTGGGCCAGCATGATGCCTAAAAACACAGCTATCGCCATGGAGCTTAGGGCTTTGCTCCGGTAGAAAGCATAAAGACGGCGGTGTGCGATTTTCGATTCCATGCACAAATATAGCAATTTTTTTCGGCGTGCCACTAATAAACACGCGAAGATTTGCCGCCATCGCCTTTTTTTCTACTTTTGCAATTAAAATCAGGATTCTATAGTATCATGTCCCACTATCATTATACCACCAGCGGCACCTGCAGCCGCAGCATAGATTTCGATATCGACGAAAACGGATGTGTGCACAACGTGCGCTTCCAGGGAGGCTGCAACGGCAATCTCCAGGGCATCGCGGCGCTGGTGGAAGGCTGCAAGGCCTCGCAGGTGGCCGCCCGCCTCGCGGGCATCCGCTGCGGCGCAAAAAACACTTCGTGTCCCGACCAACTCGCCACGGCGCTGGCAGGTGTAGAAGAGTAGGGACCATGCTGGTGAAGACTTTCGGCGCGGCCGTGCAGGGCATCGACGCCATCATCATTACCATAGAGGTGGCCGTGGGGCGCGGCTTTCACTACACCATCGTGGGCCTGCCCGATACGGCCGTGAAGGAAAGCCTCGAGCGTGTGCGCCATGCGCTGCTCAGCTCGGGCCACGAGTTGCCGCGCCACAATGTGGTGGTGAACCTCTCCCCGGCCGACGTGCGCAAGGAAGGCGCGGCCTACGACCTGCCCATCGCCGTGGGTCTCCTAGCCGGAGCAGAGAAGATTCAGGCCCCGCAGCTCGACCGCTATATGATCATGGGCGAGCTCTCGCTCGACGGTTCAGTGCTGCCCATCCGCGGCGTGCTGCCCATGGCCATCGCGGCCAGGGCGGCCGGCTTCAAGGGCATGATACTGCCGCGCGACAATGCCTCCGAGGCCGCCGTGGTGAACAACCTGGAGGTCTACGGCGTGGACAACCTGCGTCAGGTGCTGGAGTTCCTCTCCGGCGCGCGCGACATCGAGCCCACGGTGGTGAACACACGCGCCGAATTTGCCCGCGACAGCTGCAACTACGATTTCGACTTTGCCGAAGTCAAAGGCCAGGAAAACGTCAAGCGCGCCTTCGAGGTGGCCTGCGCCGGCGGCCACAACATCCTGCTGGTGGGCCCTCCCGGCTCGGGTAAATCGATGATGGCCAAGCGCCTGCCCTCCATCATGCCGCCCCTCTCGCTCGCCGAGGCCCTCGAGACCACCAAGATCCACTCCGTGGCCGGGCGCCTCAAGAGCGGCTCCAGGCTGATGACACGCCGGCCCTTCCGCTCGCCCCACCACACCATTTCGCCCGTAGCCCTCGTGGGCGGCGGCGCCAATCCGCTGCCCGGAGAGATATCGCTGGCCCACAACGGCATCCTCTTTCTCGACGAATTTCCCGAATTCAGCCGCTCGGTGCTCGAGGTCATGCGCCAGCCGCTCGAAGACAGGGTGATAAGTGTGTCGCGCGCCCGCTACCGCGTGGACTACCCCGCCGGCTTTATGCTCGTGGCTTCGATGAATCCCTGCCCGTGCGGCTACTACAACCACCCCACGCGCGAGTGCACCTGCCAGCCTGGCCAGGTGTCGAAATACCTGGGCCGCATCTCCGGCCCCCTGCTCGACCGCATCGACATACAGGTGGAAATCATGCCCGTGGAAATCGACGAGCTGGCCTCGCGTCCCACAGGCGAGTCGAGCGCCGAAATTCGCAGCCGCGTGACACGTGCCCGCGAGATACAGGCCGCCCGTTTCGCCGACGAGAAAGACATCCACTGCAACGCGCAGATGAACTCGCGCCTGCTCGCGCGCTGGTGTGAAATGGACGAAGCCACCACCGCCATCCTCAAGAAAGCCATCGTCAAATACGACATGAGCGCCCGCGCCTACGACCGCATCCTCAAGGTGGCCCGCACCATCGCCGACCTCGACGCCGCCCCCACCATCCAGCCCCGCCACATCAGCGAAGCCATCTCCTACCGCAACCTCGACCGCTCCTCCTGGGGCAAAACCTTCTGACGAATCTACCCACCCAAAGACAAACCGCCCCCAAAAAGTGTTTGTCTTTGGGTGATAAAATCAATTTCATGCAAGACCTCCCGCAGTACCACAAGAGGGCTTTCGCCCACAATTACCACGCCCCTTTTATTTATCACATCATTCTGAAGAAGGATGAATGCTGCGGAAGTTTCGGCATGGTGAGAGGTGATGCCCGCATTGCGCCCGGGAAGCCGGGATGTGCTTATATAGAAGAAACACCCCTTGGCCACAGAATAGCACGCTCGATACTCGAATTGCAGAGGATGCATCCGGTCTTGCAGGTGTATCAGTTCGTTGTGATGCCGGATCATGTCCATATTTTGCTTCGTGTCAAAGAATGGACCCCTTGCCACCTCGATTATTATATGGAAAGCCTTGTGGCAAATATTGGGGGCGGTGTTTTTCAGCCGGGCTACTGCGACAAGCCCTTGCTGCTCAATAGAAGCCTCGACGGCCTCTTCCGATATATCAGGGAAAATCCCCATAGGCTGGCTATGAGAATGCAGTTTCCTGAATTTTTTCAGCGGGTGAGAAATCTCAGGATAGGAGATGGCGAATACGAGGCCTATGGAAATCTTTTTCTGCTCCGGAACCCTGATAAGATGGCTGTGAAGATAAGTCGGAATTTTTCTCCCGGCGAAGTGGCATCCAGGCGCGCCGCTTGGATTGAAGCCGCATCGAAGGGCACAGTTCTCGTCTCTCCCTTTGTGGCGAGGGCGGAGAAGGAGGTGAGGGCCGGGGCGGAGAGGGCCGGTGGGCGGTTGATTCTGGTGGTGCACGAGGCTTTCGGGGAGCGATATCGGCCGGGTGCACATGATTTTGAGTTGTGTTGCAGCGGGCGGCTGGCCATAGTGTCGCTCGGGGCCGCTGCGGGCGCCGGGCTGTCGCGGGAGTTGTGCGTGCGCATGAACGGACTGGCACGGGAAATGCTGGCCGCAGTGTGATTTTGATTGAATCATTTGCAGTTTTGCAAAACAAATTGTATCTTTGCAACTCAACAACAATTCATTATGAAGGAAAGTCTTGACAAACTCGCATTGCCGGCTCCCACGGCCACGATTGTGGACAGGCTGCGCTATCTCATCAAGCTGTCGCGCCTCACGCAGGCCGCTTTCGCCGAGCGTGTGGGTGTCGACCCGTCCAATATATCGCGCATGCTCTCGGGCCACAATCCTGTGAACGAAGCCTTTATCAACCGCGTGGTTGTAGACCTGGGAGTGTCTAAGCCGTGGCTGGTTGACGGTGTGGGCGTGCCGTTTCCGCGCGAAATTCATGCGCGCACGCTCGACGGCCACGATGTGGCTGCCACGCACGACCCGCGGCGTGGCGCGCCCGTCTACGACATCAACGTGAGCGCCGGCAGCGCCAACCTCAGCCGCGAGTTCACCGACGACCGCATCGTGGGTTTCTGCCAATTGCCGGGGCTGAATCCCCACTATCCGCTCGTGCGCGTGCGTGGCAACTCCATGTCGCCGCGCCTGTCGGACGGCAGCTGGGTGTCCATCCGCCCCGTGAGCGACACGGCGCCCATCCTGTGGGGGCAGATTTATGTGGTGGTGCTCGACGACTACCGCATGATCAAGTATGTGCGCCGCCACCCGGACCCCTCCATGATAATTCTCCACAGCGACAACCCCGACTACGACGATATCGAAATACGCCGCAGCGACGTGCGCGATCTGTTTCTCGTAGAAAACATCCTGAATTTTGAAATCGCTATCTGAGCCCCTGCCGTCGTGCCTGCAACGCGGCGTGATGGAAGCCGGGTGCGACGAGGCCGGGCGCGGCTGCCTGGCTGGCCCGGTGTTTGCCGCGGCCGTGATTCTGCCCGACGATTTCTCGCATCCCTGGCTCAACGACTCCAAGAAACTCACCGATGCCCGGCGCCGTGCGCTTGTGCCCGTGATCAAGGAGGCGGCCGTGGCCTGGGCCGTTGCATCGGCCACAGCCGAGGAAATAGACCATATCAACATCCTGCGGGCGTCCATCCTCTCCATGCACCGGGCGCTCGACGCGCTGACCGTGCGTCCGGGCCACATAGCCGTGGACGGCAACCGCTTTACGCCCTACCGCGACGTGCCGCACGTCACGGTGGTGCATGGCGATGCCCGCCTGGCCAACATTGCCGCGGCATCCATCCTGGCCAAGACTGCCCGCGACGATTTCATGGACGCCGCCGCTGCCCTGTATCCCGATTACGGCTGGGAGGAGAACAAGGGATACCCCACGGCGGCCCATCGCGAGGCATTGATGAGGGTGGGGGTGAGCCCGCTGCACCGACGCACCTTCCGCGGCGTCAGCGAATTGATTGACAACTTATTTAAGACCATCTAAGAATAGCCATGTTTACGCTCGACGACGAACCCGCAACCGCCGCGCTGCCGGCAGCCATCTCGGCCGAAGCCCTGCGCACCGAACTGCTCAGGCTGCGCTACGCCAGGCTGCTGGAGCAGCCCGAGGTGTTTCCCTCGCAGGCCAATTGGGATTTCATCATTCAGAACGCCCTCGAGGGTATAGGCGAGGGCCTGTACCGCAAGTTTCTGGTGAGCGCCGTCCTCGACGAGAGCGAGCGCCGCTCGCCCAACCGTATAGCCCTGAAGGAGTTCCCGCGCTACATCAAGGCTGTGCCGCGGCAGTACGCCATCGAGGTGGTCTACGACGACACCGTGAGCGCCCCCGAGGCCACGAAAAACCTCATCGTAGAGTGCGAGCTGTTCGATGCCCGCGCCGTGGCCGAGCTCATCGAGCGCGGGGAGCTGGGCATGGCCGTCGACCTGTTGGAGGCATTTCAGCCGGAGTATACCCGCGCCGACCTTGCCGACATGCGCGCGCTGCTCGACCGGCTGCAGCACCTGCCGGAGGAGGGCGAGATGGCCGACGGCCGCGGACTGCTGCGGCGCGAACTGCGCTACGTGTGCCCCGCGGGCCACGTCAACGCCGCCGAAGCGCAGTATTGCACCCATGCCGGCTGCGGGCTGAATATCTATGGACTCACGCGCCCGCAGGTGCAGGCTATCGACGACTACAGCACGCGCGTGGAAGCGCTGGCGTCGCTACTGGGGCGCGACGCTGCAAAATAGCCGCACTCCCTCTACGCCGGCGGGCACCTCGCTGAGACGGGCGCCCAGGGCTGCCACCAGGTCCTCATCATAAGGCCCGAACGCCTCGCACTGCACCTCGCCCTCGAAGGGCGCGGGCACAATCACGGCCACCTTGGGTAGCGAAAGAGCCTCGTCCACGGCCGCGCGCAGCTCTTCGGAGCCTTGCATGGACAGAGCGTCGGCGTCCCACTGGTGGCGCAGGCCGGGCTGCCGTGAGCCCGTGATGTAGAGCCAGCCGAAGCGGTTGAGACCGGTGCCAAGCACGCGTATTTCGTAGCCTTCTTTCTCAAGCTTCCGCGTCAGCGACTGTGCCCCAAGGGCATAGCTCGCGAATCGCTCTGTGGAGCCGAGCTGCTCCATGGGGTGGCCCGCCGGCACGCGGGCCTCTATGCGGCACGCTCCCACATCCTTATATCCCTCGACGCATCGCACATATCCTCCCACGCAGCAGTAGACGGCAATCATCAGCGCCAGCCACACGCGCAGCGAGCGCGACTCCCGCGGACGGCTCTGCGCCACGGCTACAGGAAACAAGCCTATGCTCAGAAACTTGGTGAAACCGGTGTTCGACCCGGCAATGGCGCATAGCCCGGTCCAGAGGGCCGCGATGGCCAAAATCCGGGTCGCCCGGTCGCACGAACGCCGGCGAAAAAGGGGGTGAAGAAGCAGGGGAATGACTATGCATTCGGCCATCTGCTGCACCACAGTGTATTTCCACACCGTGAGCCGGAAGATGAGTGCGAGCACCACCGCGCCGGCGATGCTCAGGAGGGCAAAGCGCGCGGAGCGGAAACCGAAACGCCGCCCCGCGAAGCACACGAGCAGAAACAGACCGATGGAAGACCACAGCAGCGGCGCAAACCACACGGCGCCGCTGAAAGTACGCACAATCAGGGTTGAGAGCCCGTGAGCTCCCGGAGTGTTCTCGGCAATAGCCTGCAGATAGGCTGCCGGAGTGCCGTAGACCAGGAGCAGGAATCCGGCCACGACGGCCACAAAAGCGCCCAGCGCCCATGTTACCGCTGCGTAATTGTTTTTGCCGTTCATGTTACCTACGACAAAGAGCACTGCGGGCAAAACGAGAATATCGGGCACGCGACATAACGTAGCCAAACCCGCAAGCACGCCCGATGTTACGGCGTGGGCATAAGGGTAGCGACCGCAGGGCACGCACAGCCACGCGAGAGTAAGCGTCAGCGCGGCATTTGAGAAGATATCCCACCCGTACAGCCACGATTCCACGTAGGGAGCTGCTATCAGAACGGCCACCCCGAAAGTCAGAACAGCGTATCCCTGCCTCAGCCTCCCGGAGCAGCACAAGGTGGCCAGCGCAATGGAAGCGAGTGTCACCAGAAGTGAGAAAAAGCGGGCGGCGCGGATAGTGACGTCCGGAACGTCGAGCGCCAAATGGCCCGCCAGGGCCGAAAGCGGCGCCAGCGGGCAATCGAGCGGCCGCGCGGCGTTCATCAGTTCGTAGGGCTCGTCCATGAAGTCTATGCCGCAACCCATGAACCACAGCGCGGCGCAAAAGCCCGCCGCGGCCGCGAGAATTCCGAATCCTGTTCTTAAGAGCTGACCCTTCATCATGCAGCAAAAATACTCATTTTTTGCGAAAAAGGAGCATGGAATTTCGTAACTTTGCGGCTCAGTATGAAAAAAGACAAAATCATAGGACACAGCGCCATGATGGGCGCCGAGATAATGTGGGGCCTGGGCGCCCCGTTGGGCAAGATCGTACTCGCCGGCAGCGTCACCCCGTTGTTGCTCACCGATTTCAGGATTGTGGGCGCGGGAGTGCTCTTCTGGCTCGCGTCGCTGTTCATGGAGCAGGAAAAGGTGAGCCGCAAAGACCATTGGGCCATCTTCGGCGCGTCGATGCTCGCCATCGTTCTCAATCAGGGCTTTTTCATGCTGGGACTGAGCTACACCACTCCCATAAACGCAACGCTTATCACCACCAGCCTGCCCATAGTGACGATACTGATGGCGGCCGTATTTCTCCACGAGAGAGTCACGCGCCTCAAGGTGGGCGGCGTGCTGCTCGGTGCAGTGGGTGCGCTGGTGCTCATAACGGGAGGCAGCGAAGTGGCCGGTACGGGTTCCGTGCGCGGCGACCTGATGGTGCTCGCGGCCCAGATATGCTTCAGCTGCTACCTCATTTTCTTCAAGCGCCTTATCAACCGCTACAAGGCCGTGACGCTCATGAAATGGATGTTCACCTACGCCACGCTATGCCTGATTCCATTGTCGTTCAAGCCCATGGCGGCGATGCCGTGGGAGAGCATCCTGCCCGTGGAGTGGTGGATATGCGTGGCCTACGCCGTGGGTCCCACCTTCCTGAGCTACCTGCTGCTGCCCCTGGGGCAGGCGCGTCTTAGCCCGGCCGTGGTGTCGATCTACAACTATGTGCAGCCCGTGGTGGCAGCCCTGGTGGCAGTGTGGGCCGGTATGGATACGTTTACTCCGGAGAAAGCGCTGGCCGTGGCCCTCGTTTTCACCGGAGTATTTCTCGTGAGTCG
>CAYUUN010000018.1:0-37200 GCA_964447895.1 uncultured Bacteroides sp.
TCTCGCTCTCGAACACCGAACTGCTGCTGCGCGAGGGCCACACCGCCGAGCTTATAGCTATCGTGCAGCCCCTCGACGCCGACGACCCGAGCGTGACCTGGACCACCGACCGCGACTACATCGCCACCGTGGACCAGAACGGCACCGTGACGGCCATTAAGCAGGGTGTGGCCATTATCACGGCTACAACAGTCAATGGCCTCAGCGCCATCTGCATCGTCACCGTGGTGCCCGACGTGGTGCCCGTGGCCGGTCTGTCGCTTAACGAAACCGAGCTCGAGATGACCGAAGGCGACGACTTTACCCTCATCGCCACCATCACGCCCGACGATGCTACGGACAAGACCGTGACATGGCTGTCGTCCAACGCGGCCGTGGCCACCGTCGACGCCGCCGGCCTCGTCAAGGCCGTGACCGCCGGAGCGGCCACGATATACGCGTCGTCGTCGAACGGCCTCACCGAAAAATGCGAGGTGACCGTGAAGCCCCTTGTAATCGAGGTGAGCTCCATCTCCATCGACAAGACCGAGCTCACCCTCTGGACCGGCGAGAAAGCCGAGCTCACAGCCCTGATTCTCCCGGAAAACGCCACCGACAAGACAGTGACCTGGACATCCAACAATCCCGAAATCGCCACCGTGGACAATGGCATGGTGAAGGGCATCAAGGAAGGCACCGCCACCATCACCGCCAAGAGCTCCAACGGCAAGACGGCTTTCTGCGCCGTGACCGTGAAGGCGCGTCCCCACACTCCGCGCCAGCTCCTGCGCAAGGGCGACGGCACCACCAGCACCTTCGTGATAATGATGGACCTCTCCGATGCCGAACTGGCGCAGCTGGGCTACCGCTTCGCAGTGGGCTACACCGACGGCGCCGGCGACCGCACCATCATGGCCGAGACATCGCTGCGCTACTGCCACACCACCCCCGAGATATTCAACAACCCCGCCCTCGACTTCTGGACCTTCGCCTTTGTCGAGACCGCCGACGGCGGCATCGTCATGAGCAACCTGCGCCACCTCGACGGCACCGAAGAGGAATGTCTCGACCCCCTGGCATGCGGCTTTGACCCCGCCGGCCGCCACGGCGCCTTCGACGACGGCGAATGGATCACCGTGATGCCCTCGCGCGTAGCCATCAGGATAGACAGCGCCACCGACTCCAGCGTGGCCATCTACAACGTGGCCGGCATGATGGTCTACACCAAGACCTACGCCGGCGGCGCGCCCATGATAGACGAAATCGAGCTCAGCGGTTTCCCCATGGGCAGCTACGTGGTGGCCCTCTCCACCGCCGACGGCGCCGAAGTGAAGGCAAAGAAAATAATCGTTCGATAACCCAATCAGAAACTTTCAGCGGATATGAAACTGAAACCACTCTATATCCTGGCAGCCGCAGTGCTCCTGCCCTCGTTTACGGCCGGAGCCCAGGCGCCCGCGACTGAAAAATTTGCGATAAAAGCCACTGCCGACATAGGCCTCGGCAAGGCCCTGACCGGTAGCGGCACGCTGCCCGGCATGGACACGAAATCCTCGATGACCGACTTCGGGCTCGACTTCGGCTGGACCTTCTGGCAGCAGCGAGAGCACTCCGTGGAGGCCAACATAGGCCTGCGCTACGGCCGCGCCTCCTTCAAGGCCGGCCTCGCCAGCCTCGACTACAACTACCAGGCACCCGCAGCCGCCGACATGGACAACGACACCTATATCCGCTACTACGAGCTCTCCGACCTGCACCAGAAAATCACCACCGACCGCGTGTCGATTCCCATCTACGCGCGCTACCGCTACGAGATAAATCCGCGCATAGGCGTGCACGCCATCCTGGGATTCAAGATAGGCCTGAACGCGTCGTCGAAAGTCTCGGCCACGACAGGCAGTGCCTTCAGCTACGGCATCTACCCGCAGTACGACGACCTGATGATTGACGCGTCGTACATGAACGAGTTCGGGCGCACCAACCTGGCCGCGGCCACCACCCTCAAGCCCGAGACCGCCTCCGCCACCGTGGCCATCATGGCCGGCGTTGGTGCCGAGGTGAAGGTGTGGGGGCCCATTTCCGCCGACCTCACCATCAAATATGAGGGCGCCATGAGCAACATGTACAAGCGTATCGGCGTGGCCCCCGCCCCCTACACGGCCACCACCGCCCCCGTGACCTACACCGTGGCCGGCGGCCAGACCGTGGCACCCCTCTGCTCCTATCTCAGCTCCTCCAAGCCCTCGCGCCTCTCCCTGGCCATATCCGCCATCTACCGCTTCTGACGCCACACCCGTCGCGCCCCGGGGCATTGTATAAGTCACGGATATGCAGTTCACTGATATAGTTTTCGCGCTGTTTTTCGGTGTGTATTTCTGTCTGTATTGGTTTGTCTTCGCCGGCAAACTCAAGATGCAGAATATCAGCCTGTTGTGTGCGAGCTACATCTTCTACGGGTGGTGGGACTGGAGGTTTCTTATCCTCATCGTCCTCACGTCGTTTTCCACCTGGTCTACGGCTCTGCTTTTCGAGCGCTACAGGCGCAGGTGGCTTATCTACAGCAATGTGGTGCTCAACCTGGGCATCCTGGTGCTGTTCAAGTATTTCAATTTCTTCAGTGAAAACCTGGCCCGGCTTTTTGAGCTGTTCGGGGTGGGGCTGGACTGGTTTACGGTGGATGTGCTGCTGCCCGTTGGCATCTCGTTCTATACATTCCAGGCCATCGGCTATTCCATAGACGTGATGCACGGCAAGGTGCGCCCCACCCGCGATGCCGCTGCCTTCTTTACGTTCATAGCCTTCTTCCCTCAATTGGTGGCTGGCCCCATTGAGAGCGCGCGGAGCCTGCTGCCCCAGATTCTGCACGCCAGGGTGTGGAGCACGCCCCGGGCCGTGCGGGGCCTGAGGATGGTTCTGTTCGGAGTGCTCAAGAAGGTGTGCGTCGCCGATATGCTGGCCATCTACTCCGACCGGCTTTTCAGCGCTCCAGACGCCGGCCCGCTCGAGGTGCTGGCCGGCGGGGTGGTGTTCACCTTCCAGCTGTATTGCGACTTCTCGGCCTACAGCGAGATAGCCCGCGGATGCGCGTCGCTGCTGGGCATCGATCTTATGGTGAACTTCCGCTTCCCGCTGCTTTCGCGCAACATCATCGAATTCTGGCAGCGCTGGCACATTTCGCTGATGCTGTGGTTTAAAGAATATGTGTATATACCCCTGGGCGGCAACCGGAAGGGGAGGGCCCGCACGGTGGCCAACTACAGTATCGTGTTTCTTCTCTCGGGACTGTGGCACGGCGCCGCCTGGAACTTTATAGTCTGGGGAGCGTATTGGGCCGTGTGCTATGTGGCGGGGCGCTACGTGCTTAAGCTCGAGCGCCACCCCGGCGAGAGAATCGCGCTGTCGCAGCTGCCCCGGATTTTGCTCACTTTCGGAGTGGTTTCTTTCGGATTCTATATTTTCAGGTGCCCAGACATGGAGCGGCTGCTGGGCGGCTTCAGGAACGTGTGGATATACGCCGCATGCTTCGGGCTGCTGTGGCTTATTGCGCGGGCTGCCGTGGCGCTGTGGCGGGCTGTGGAAAAACGTGCCCGCCTCAGCCGGCAGGCAGTGGCCTGGGCGGCGCTGCTCGCGGCAGTGGCATGTGTGGTTGCTGCGGGCAAGGGCATATATCTGTTGAAATTCTGGTGGATCGTACCTGCGCTGTTGGTGGCGGCTGTAGAATGGCGCGACCGCAACGGCGATTGTCCGTTTGAGACCGCGCCGGCAGGGCGGCTGCGGCGCTACGCGCTCTACTGGGCCATGGCGACCATGATAGTGCTGAGCGAGCCCACCGAAATGGCATTCATTTATTTCCAGTTCTGACCATGGCCCGGGCGAATCGTGAAATATTGCAATTCCTGATGCGCACGCTGTTGCTGGCCCTCGCCGTGATGGCTCCGTTCGTCATAGCCTACGTGTGGGCCGATCCTTTCAAGGTGCTGCGCCATTACGACGGGTATTTCGAGGACCCTGCGCGCCATCCCGCGCGCATAGGCCTCAACAAGGGCGTGGTCACTGTCAATACCTACAACGACAACCTGCGCCGGGGCATCCGCTACAACGCCTTCATTTTCGGCTCGTCCATCTCGTGCTATTACGATGCCTATGAGTGGCGCGACCTCCTGATGGCGCGCGGCGCCGGCGACGTCGTGCCCGTACATTTCGACTCGTCGGCCGAAAGCGTGATGTCCATGGACCGGAAAGTGCGGTATCTCTACCGGACGGGCGCGCCGCTCGATTACGCCCTGATAGTGCTGGACCCCATCATCCTGCAGCATGAGGACAGCTATCAGCCCTTCGTGGTGGACCCGGTGGAGTTTAATGACGACCGGCTGCATTACCTGAAATTTCACTATACTTTTTTCCGCGCAGCCACCAATGCCGACTTCCTGAAAAGCATCGTAGCCGCGGCCGTCACCGGGCGCCCCGAGTGCGTGGGGCATAATCCGGTGTTTGAGCCGCAGCCGATAGTGCACGACCGCCTCGTAAACCAGGAGAATCTCCCGGCGTGGGACTCGCTCATAGCCGCCTGCCCCGAGCAGTTCTACAACGAACGGCCCCTTCCGCCGGCCGCGGGGCATGCCGCCCCGGGACCTCCGGCCATGACCTTCGAAAAGTATGAGGCTTTCAACCGGATAGCCGATGTGTTCAAGTGGCATCACACCTACTACCAAATCATAATATCGCCCAACCGCGAGGGGGTCTCTCTCGCCCCGAGCGACCTCGAGACCCTGCAATGGATTTTCGGCGCCAACCGCGTGCATGATTTCTCGGCCGCCTACGCTGCCGACCTCAAGAACGACACGCTGCTCTACGACAAGACCCACTACCGCCCGCCGTTCGCCTCAAAACTGATGCGCGCCGTCTACACGCAGCCCCGGTAACCTCGCCGGCTTAGTCCCCCGGTGCCGGAAAGATACAAAAAAACAAAAGCCCCAAAAGAAACATAAAAATCTTTATTTGAGGGGACACCTCGCGCAGAGCCGCATAGAAACATATAAAGAGCTGAAAATCAGTGGAGGGGCGCTTTTTAAGCGCCCGCCTCCGCATGGCCTGCTCCGAGGGTGGGGAATCCGGCTCGCATGGCCTGCTCCGCGGGTGCGTAAAATCCGGCTCGCATGGCCCCGCTCGGGCTGCGCCCTCGGGGGCCGCTCACCGGATTGAGGGTGGGAGGGGGCGGTGGACCGCGGGGTGCGCTTCGCTTACCCCGCGGCTATGTCTCGGGACGCGCTCTCCGGCGCGTCGCTGCTACGCGTGCGGCCATGCGGGCGCTCTCTCCGGCGCGTCGCCGGGGCGGGCGTTTTGGGCAACTGGTGTGGCTTGCGGAGCAGCGTTAGCCGCGTCGGCACCGCGCTTAGCGGTGCGCCGGGGTTAGCCTGCCGCAAGCGCCGCATTAGCGGTGCGCAGCCGCAGGTCCCGATGCCGCCCCCCCCTCGATAATACTCCGCGTTTAGCGGGGCGTTTGCTATATGGGAGGTTGAACCGCTATGCGGCTCTTTTTATGAGGGGGTGGGCTCGTACCACAAGCTGCGCACGGCTACGCCGCGCTGACTTGTGGCTATGTACGTGTGGCGGCTCTGCCGCCGGACTGCGCGCACGGCTCTGCCGCGCTTGCTCCCTCCGAGGGAGCGTAAAATCCGGCTCGCATGGCCCCGCTCGGGCTGCGCCCTCGGGGGTCGCTCGCCGGATTGGGGGGGGGTAGGGGGCGGCGGACCGCGGGGTGCGCTTCGCTTACCCCACGGCTATGTCTCGGGACGCGCTCTCCGGCGCGTCGCTGCTACGCGTGCGGCCATGCGGGGGGGTTGGACGCTTAAAAAGCGTCCAACCACTGATTTTCAGCTCTTTATATGTTTCTCTGCGCCTCTGCGCGAGCTTTCCCCTGAGGGGCGGGGGCGGGTCAGGGGGCGGCGGGGGTGAATTGCCAGGTGTCGAAGGCGAGGGGGTTGGTGGCGGGGCCGCGGAACACGAAGTACATGTCGTGGATGCCGTCGCGGGGCTTGATGGGGCAGGTGGCCTGCTGCCAGGCGGGGCCGGAGGCGGCGTCGAGGGTGCCGATGAGTTCGCCGTTGGGGGCGTCGAGGCGTATCTCGATGGTGGAGCCGGGGGCGCCGTCGCGCAGGGTGGCGATGAAGGCGCCGGCGCCGGCGGGGCCGAAGTTCACTTCGCGCACCTTGATGTAGGCGTCGGGCCGGGGGCGGGTGACGTAGACGGTGTGGATGTCGTCGTAGGCCACGTCGATGCCTTCTTCCCAGGCTATTGTCTCGGCCTGCTGGCGCAGGTAGGGGTTGAGGGGGTCGACGCTGTGCAGCACGCCGCGCTTGTCGTGGTGCATGTAGGGCAGGGAGCCGTCCGGGGCGAAGTCGAAGGGGACGACGCTGCTGGTGCGCCGGCGGCTGTGGCACAGGGGCAGGCCTTCGTCCATGTAGAAGAAATACCACCGGCCTTTGTACTCGCACATGCCGGTGTGGTTGCCCATGCCGCCGTGCTCGAAGGCGCGCATGAGTTCGCCGCCGAATTTCCAGGGGCCCATGGGCGAGGCGGACCACGCCCAGTAGGTGTCTTCGGGGCAGTGGGCGGCGTAGGCCAGGTAGTAGCGTCCGTCGTGCTTGGTGAGCCAGGGGGCTTCCTCGTAGTCGTCGCCGAAGGCTTCTTTGTCTTTGATTTCAAACACTTGGATGTCGCCGCTGTAGCTGGTCATGTCGGGGTTGAGGCGCACGGCGTAGAGGGCGTTGTTGCCCCAGTAGAGATAGGCCTGGCCGTCGTCGTCGATAAACACGGTGGGGTCGATGTCTTCCCAGCCGTGGCCGCTGTAGGAGGTGTCGTCGCCATTGATGAGGTAGCGGCCTTCGCCCAGGGCATTGGTGAAGGGGCCGTAGGGCGAGTCGGACTCGAGCACGGCGATGCCGTAGAGCGAGATATAGTAGTAGTACTTGCCGTTGCGGTAGACCATCTGGGCGGCGTTGGCGGTGTCCTTGATGCCGAATTCGGCGGTGTTGAACACCGGGGCGTGGTGGGTCCAGTTGACCATGTCGGTGGTGGTGAAGACCTGGTAGTCGTTCATCACGAAATTGTCCGGGGTGGCGCGCATGTCGTCGCGGCCGGTGTAGAGGTAGAGGGTGTCGCCCACGACGAGGGGGGCGGGGTCGGGCGTGAAGTCGACCTGCGAGATGGGGTTCTGGGCTATTGCGGCCGGGGCGGCGACAAGGAGGGCGAGAAGGGTGCTTGCTATTGTCTTGTTCATGGGGGGGGAGGGGGTGATGGTCAGAATTTTACGGTGGTGCGTCGGCCGTTGTAGGCCACGTGGCGGGTGGTGCCGTCGGGCAGCTGCACGTCGAAGCTGCGCGTGGCGGGCATTCCGGGGAATGCGCCCCGGCGGGCGTCGATGGTGAGGGTGCGCCGGCGATCGTTCCAGTGCATGGGTATCTCGGTGTACAGGCCTTGGAGGTAGCCGTAGCCGTCGCCTTCGTCTTCGTAGAGCGTGAAGGTGGCGTCGGCGCCGGGGAACACGCGGAGCGTCAGCTCATCCCAGGGTTTTTCCGTGGCATACTGCATTACGGGCGCCATGGGCACGATGCTGCCGGCGCGGGCATAGAGGGGCATCTGCGACAGCGCCGCGGCGGCCTGGAGGGTGGTGCCGCCTGGGTGCAGGCGGCCGGTGTGGAAGTCGTACCAGTCGGCACCGGCGGGCAGATATACCTCGTAGCTGCGCGGCGCGGTCCAGTCGATGGCGTCGGCCACTTCGGCCGAGGTGGCGCCGGTGGCGTTCCAGCCGCTCATCTCGTCGGTCTTCACGACTTTTTCCTCGGTGTAGAGGGGGTCGAGCACGGGGCACACCAGCAGGCTGCGGCCGAAGAGAAACTGGCGGCCGTTGTGCCAGGTGTCGCGGTCGGCGGGAAAGTCCATGAACATGGCGCGCATGAAGCTGTCGTCGCGTGTGCTCACGTTGCGCGCCGTGCTGTAGATGTAGGGCAGCAGGCTGTAGCGCAGCCTGATGGCGTCGACCAGGGCGTCGTAGACGGGCTCGCCCTCGCGGCCGAAGTAGTAGAGCTCGCGGTAGACGTCGGTGCCGTGGCTGCGCATCATGGGCGTGAAGGCGCCGAACTGCATCCAGCGCGTGTAGAGCTCGCGGAACTGCGGGTTGCGACCGCCTGAGGCGGGGTCCCAGCCCTGGCGGTAGGCGCCGGCGAAGAATCCGCCGATGTCGGTGTTCACGTTCGGGTTGGCCGTGAGGGTGTGGTTGAGGCACAGGGGCACCTGGGCGCGCAGCGACTCCCAGGAGCTGCCTATGTCGCCGCTCCAGGTGCTGGCGCCGTAGCGCTGCTGGCCGGCAAAGTAGGAGCGGGTGAGGATGAACACGCGGCGGGTGGTGTCGTCGGCGCGCTGCCGGGTGTCGACGCCGCCCACGGTCATGAACGGATAGAGGTTGCGCACGCGGCGCAGCGAGCCCAGCGCGCAGGCCTCGTCGAGGTCGCTTTCGCGGTAGTTGAGATGGTCGGGGTCGGTGGAGTCCATCCACCATGCGTCGATGCCCATTTCGGCCAGCGGGCGCAGGTGCTTCCAGTAGATTGCGCGGGCGGTGTCGCTGTAGCAGTCGTAGACCTTGACGCCGGAGGGGTAGTCCATGCGCGGGGGCCACTCGGGGAGGCCGCTCTGGGGCCATGTCTCGAAGGAGAAGAGCAGGCCCAGGCTGTCGAGCTCGCGGTATTGCTTGGTCTGCGGTCCGAAGCTGGCCCACACGCTCAGGCTGATGTGGGCGTTGCGGCCGTGGATGCTGTCGATCATCTCGCGGGCGCGGTCGAAGTCGGGGTTGATGAACTCCATGGCGTTCCAGGTGTAGTTCGAGCCCCAGTATTGCCAGTCCTGGATGATGCCGTCGAGCGGAATGCCGAGCTCGCGGTAGCGGCGCACCACGTCGAAGATTTCCACCTGGGTCTTGTAGCGCTCGCGGCTCTGGTGGAAGCCGTAGGTCCACAGCGGCATCATGGGCACGTGGCCCGTGAGGTGGCGCATGCAGGCTATCACGCCGTCGGCGTCGCCGCCGTACATGAAGTAGTAGTCCACGGCGTCGCCCACGCGGCTGCGGAGGGCCAGCGTGCCGTCGTCGTCGATGGCCGTGGGCGAGTAGTTGTCCCAGTAGATGCCGTAGCCCTTGATGCTCTGGAAGAAATGGGCGAAGTCTTCGAGGTTGCTCTGCTGCATCAGGCGGTGCTCGCCGCGCAGCGACATCTTGCCGCTCTGCATCATGCCCAGGCCGTAGATGGGTTCGTCGGGCTCGAGGGCCCACGACTGCATCACCTGCCACGAACCGCTGTCGATGCCGCTGTCGATGGGTGTGAAGCCGTGGCTGCCTTCGGCCAGAAGCAGGGTGCCGTCCGGGCGGTAGAAGCTCACGTGGCCGTCGGCCTCGCGGGTCTTCACCGTCAGGGAGCCGCTGCTGTAGACGGTGGTGCCGTCGTGCTCCGTCACCTTGAGGCGCACGCTCTCCGGCGCGGCCGTCACCACCAGCGATGCCGGCCGGCGTGCGCCGTCGGCGCCATCGGGAAGCTTGGTCACTCTCACAATCTCGGGCGTGAAAAACTGCACGTGCACTCCGGCGGCCGCAGCCCACAGGGCGGTCGTGGCGAGCGCAGCAAGTATGGTCAATCGTCGTTTCATGGTATTTCGGGGTTGTTCCGCGGCAAAGATAGCACAAAAACGCCGTTTCGCCCCCACGCGCGCGTAACATATTACCCTGGCCGCGTATCGTGCGAGCACAAAGCGGCAGAAGAATTTAATTCGGGGATAATTCGCGTGGAGCCGTTATAGCTATTATAGCTACAATAGCTATTATAGCTACAATAGCGCCGCGGGAAGTCTCTTGGGCGGGCGGGGAATCCGGCTCGCATGGCTCCGCTCGGGCTGCGCCCTCGGGGGCCGCTCGCCGGATTGAGGGGGGAGGGGGCGGCGGACCGCGGGGTGCGCTTCGCTTACCCCACGGCTATGTCTCGGGACGCGCTCTCCGGCGCGTCGCTGGCGCTCTCCGGCGGTGGGCTAACGCGGGTGGCCATGCGGGTGTGGACGCTTGAAAAGCGTCCCTCCTGTCTACTGGGGGTACGGACGCTTAAAAAGCGTCCCTCCTGTCTGGGTCGCAGCCTTTTATGATTTCTCTGCGGCTCTCCTCAGGTGGCGGGGCTTATTTGGGGGGTGTGGTGGGGAGGGTGAGGGCGATGGGCTGGCCGGTGTAGCGGAGGGTGGTAGAGGGGTGGCCGGGGAGGGAGACGTGGAAGGTGCGCGAGGCGGGGGCGCCGGGGTAGGTGCCGGTGGTGGGGCCTATGGACAGGGTGGCGTCGGCGTCGCGCCAGTGCAGGGCTATGCGCTCGCAGGCGCCTTGCTCGTAGGCGTAGCCGTCGCCGGCGTCGTCGTAGAGGGTGAAGGTGGCGTCGGCGCCGGGATAGACGGTGATGGCCACGGGGGCGCCGGCGGCGAGGCCTGTGTGCTGCACGGGATGGCCGGAGAGCACTATGCTGCCGCCGCGCACGTAGAGGGGCAGGCGGTCGAGCGGGGCGGGGGACTCGATGGTGGTGCCTCCGCTCAGGCGGCTGCCTGTCCACCAGTCCACCCAGCCGCCGGGGGCTGCCGGCAGATATACGCTGCGCGAGGTGGCGTCGGGCGATGTGACGGGGCACACCATGATGTCGCCGTACATGTACTGGTCCTTGATGTCGTGCACCAGGGTGTCGGTCGGGAAGTCGAAGGCGAGGGGGCGCGCCATGGTGTAGCCGCCGGCGCTCTGGGCCGCGGCCAGGCTGTAGGTGTAGGGCAGCAGGCTGTAGCGCAGCTCGATCATCTTCAGGATGGCGTCGTAGTGGGGCGTTCCGGGCTCGCCGAAGTTCCAGATCTCGCGTGGAGTGTCGGTGCCGTGGCTGCGCATCACGGGGAGGAAGGCGGCCCACTGTATCATGCGGGTGTAGTACTCGCGGTAGGCCGGGTCGGCGGCGCCCTCGGCCCAGCTGCCGCGGTCGAACCAGCGGGTGCCTGGCCGCACGAAGAAGCCGCCGGCGTCCATGGTCCAGTAGGGGTTGCCGGTGGCCATGTAGTTGAGGCCGGCGGGAATCTGCTGGCGCATCGACTCCCAGGAGGCGTGGGTGTCGCCGTTCCACACGATGGTGCCGTAGCGCTGCTGGCCGGCCCAGGTGGAGCGCGTGAGGTTTACGACGCGGCGTGTGTCGCAGGCCGCGCGCTGGTGCTCGTAGATGCCGCGCGAGTGGTAGAGCGAGTAGAGACACGCGCGCTCGGGCCCCATGGTCTCGGAGAGGATGGCGTCGTTCAGCAGCCAGCGGCGGCGGTGGCTGGCGGCGGTGTAGGGGGCGCCGTCTTCGGGCGGGGGAGGGGTGTTCCAGTCGCCGTCGAGAGGCTCGCTGCTGTCGCACCACCACGCGTCGAAGCCGTTGTCGAAAAACTCGCTGCGGGCGTATTGCCAGTAGAGGTCGCGGGCGGCGGGGTTGAAGGCGTCGTAGACCGAGTGCTCGAGCATGAATCCGCGGCTGCGGAAGTCGTCTTCCTCGGGGCAGTACTGCGGGTTGGGCCAGATGCTCACCATGATGCGCGCTCCCAGGGCGTGCACGGAGTCGGCCAGGGCGCGCGGGTCGGGGTAGTGCTCGCGGTTCATCTTCATGTAGCCCCAGCCCTGGGGCCAGTAGTTCCAGTCTTGCACGATCACGTCGAGGGGCACCCGCCGGCGGCGGTATTCGCGCAGGGTGGCCAGGATGTGGTCGCTCGACACGTAGCGCTCGCGCGACTGCACGTAGCCGAACATATAGCGCGGCATCATCGACACGGCCCCCGTGAGGTGGCGGTAGCCGGCCACCACATCCTCCGGCGCGGCGCCGGCTATGAAATAGATGTCGAGAGTGTGGGCGGCCTCCATCTCCATTGCGGTTTCGAAGGCGTCGCCGGCGCGCTCGCTCGTGTATTTCATGGAGCAGCCGGCGTCGAACAGCAGGCCGTAGCCGGCCGTGGATAGCAGCACGGGCACGAAGGCCTTGAGGTTGTGCTGGGTGAGGTAGAGCGTGCGGCCGCGCAGGTTCATGTAGTCTTCCATGTGGGAGCCCAGGCCGTAGAGGCCCTCGGCGGGGCCGGTGAGGAAGCGGAAGACGAAGCGGCGGGCGGTGCCCAGGGTGTCGGTGCGCAGGGTGTCTTTGACGGTCACCTTGCCGTTGGCTGTGTCGACCATGCGGCCGGTGGCGTCGTCGTAGACCGTGCGGGTGCGCACCACGGTGTCGCAGCCGAAAGTGCGGCCCGGCACGGTGGCCAGCAGCGTGTGCCAGCTGCCGTCGGGCATCCGTCGGGCAAATGTCATGGAGCCGCCGCCGGCGGGGTCGAAGACCACGCGCAGCGAGTCGCTTTCGGCCACTTCGATGCCGCCGGGTGCGGTGCGGCGTGTCGCGGCCACGGGCGTGGGGGCGTAGACGCACGCGCCGGTGGCGTTGTGGGCGGGCAGGCACTCGGGGTTCCAGCGCACGCGCGCTATCGTGGGCGTAGCAAATTCCACAAGCGGCGCGGCGGCCGTGGCCGCGAGGGCCGCGAGCGCTGCGAGGGCGGCTGTGAGCAGGCGTAGTTTCATGGCATTTCGGGGTTGTTCCGCGGCAAAGATAGCACAAAAACGCCGTTTCGCCCCACGCGCGCGTAACATATTACCCTGGCCGCGTATCGTGCGAGCGCAAAGCGGCAGAAGAATTGAATTCGGGGATAATTCGCGTGGAGACGTTATAGCTATTATAGCTGCAATAGCTATTATAGCTACAATAGCTATTATAGCTACAATAGCGCCGCGGGAAGTGCCTTGGGCGGGCGGGATTGCGGGAGGAGGGGGCGGCGGACCGCGGGGTGCGCTTCGCTTACCCCACGGCTATGTCTCGGGACGCGCTCTCCGGCGCGTCGCTGGCGCCAGGGGTGGCCATCCGTGGTGGCCATGCGGGGGGGTGTGGACGCTTGAAAAGCGTCCCTCCTGCCTGATTTACAGCTGCTTATATGCTTCTCTGCGCCTCTGCGCGAGACCCTTCAAAAGGGCGGCGGGGGGTCAGAGGGGTTTGCGCCAGGCGCGGCGGCGGCGGTGCTGGCGGCGCTGGAAGTATTCCCACTGTTTCTGCACGCTCTCGTTGCCTTCGAGCTCGAGGTTGCTCTCGGCCTCGCGGTAGCCGTGGGCTATGAAGCGGGGGATGAGTTCGCTGAACAGCAGTGAGTTGACGCCTTTGCCCTGCATGTCTTTGCGCACGGCCACGAGCATGAGGTCGACCACGTCGACGCCTTTGCCCTGGACGGCGCGCAGCAGGTGCCACCAGCCCGTGGGAAGCAGCCGGCCGCCGCTGCGCTGGAGGGCGCGGGTCATGGAGGGCATGGAGATGCCGGCGGCTGCGAGGCGTCCGTCGCTGTCGACGACTATGCTGAGGTCGTCGAGGCGCAGGATGCTCAGGTAGTTGTCGACGTAGTAGTCGATCATGCGCTCGGTCAGGGGGGTGAAGCCGTAGAGGTCGGCGTAGGCTTCGTTGATGAGGTGGAAGAATTCGTGGCCGAAGCGTTTTTTGAGCTCTGAGCGGGAGGTGACCTTCACAGTCGTGAGGCCGAATTTTTTGCGCACGATGCCGGCGATGCGCTCGATTTTTTCGGGCACGGCGTCGGGCACGGTCATGCGGTATTCGACCCAGTCGACGTCTTTGGCGTAGCCCATGCGCTCCATGTGGCGGGGGTAGTAGGGGTAGTTGTAGATGGTGGCCATGGTGCCGGGCTCGTCGAAGCCGTCGATGAGCATGCCTTCGTGGTCCATGTCGGTGAAGCCCATGGGGCCGATGATGGCTGTGGCTCCGCGCTCGCGTCCCCAGGCTTCGGCGGCGTCGAAGAGGGCGTCGACCACGGCGTTGTCGTCGATGAAGTCGACGAATCCGAAGCGCATGGCGGTCTCGCCGTAGCGGCGGTTGGCGTCGTGGTTGATTATGGCTGTGATGCGGCCCACGGGCTTGCCGTCGCGCCATGCCATGAAGCTTTGCGAGTCGTACACCTCGGATGCGGGATTGGTGCGGGGGTTGAGGGTGGCGATCTCGTCCACTATGAGCGGGGGCACGAAGCAGTCGTTGCCTTTGTAGAGGTCGATGCCGAAGTGGATGTAGCGCAGCAGTTCGGCGCGTGTGGGCTTGAGGGCTTTTACTATGATGTCTTGTGCCATTGCGGGAATTAATTTACGGGGCGGGCCGAGAGCCATGCCAGCACGGCCACCATTATTACAAGAAATGCTATCACTATGATGTAGAGGCGCGTGGCGCGGTGGCCCAGGAGGGCCAGCTGCAGGGCGGGGATGTCGGCGGGGCGGCGGCGGTCGGTGCGCAGGCATCGCTGGGCCACGGCGCGCAGCTCGGGATGGTCGGTGTCGGAGGCGTCGAGTGCCTCGAGCAGTATCTCGCCGTAGGCGCGGATGTCGTCGCCGGCGGCGGCGGGGCTGAGGGCTGAGCGCTGGTCGAAGCCCACGTCGATGAGCTTGAGGTTGCCGATGTTTTCAGTGAAGATGATGCGCTCGGGCCGCAGGGGGTGGTGCACTATGTGGTTGGTCTGGATATACTCCAGGGCTGCGGGCAGGCAGCGGCGCAGCTGGTCGATGTGGGCGTCGGTCACGGCGCGTGTGTCGATGAGCTTGCGCAGGGAGGTGCCGTAGACGTCGTCGCACACGATGGAGAGGCCCACTCCGGGCACTTCCTCGAAGTCGTTGATCATCACGATGTTCGGGTGGGCCAGGTTGTAGCGCACGTCAAATTCCTTTTCGATCATGCGGCGATACCGGGGGTCGTCTCTGTACTCCGGGCGGAGTGTCTTGAGCATCACCCATTTGCCGAGCTTTCGGGCAGTGTAGACGTGATAAAACTCCTCGTCCCATTCGGGCAGGTGCTCGATTTCGGTCCAGCGTGGGGTGGTTTCGGTCATTCTTCGACTGATTTTCAGGTGTTACAGAATGCAAATATACACATTTTGGCCAACATGGCGGGGGTATATAAAAAAATTACCCGTCATCTCGACGAGCAATCTTCTTAACCTTAAATCTAATACCATGAAAAACACGATGCAAAATTATGCATTTTATGTTATAAAACATATTTTTCTCCAAAAAATTCTTCACTTTAAATAATTTTAACGATTGGTAGGGGGGTGACTATTCAGCGGATAGTTTGTTTAAAAAACTCGCGCAGAGGCGCATAGAAATATATAAGTTGTTGACATTCAGTAAAGGATAGCGTCTCCGACGCTCTTTAACCCCGATTTTCAGCTCTTAAGTTACGCGTGTGGGTAATCGTTCAGCGTATTGAGAAAGAACGCGCTCTCCGGCGCGTCGCTTGTATTCCGTCTTTGAGGTTGAGGACGTCGCGTCTCCGACGCTCTTTTACCCCGATTTTCAGCTCTTTATATAATTCTCTGCGCCTACTATAGAACAAATATGTGGAGGCGCATGGGAGAGCGGGCCGGAGGTCCGCCCATTGGTTAACCCCGTGCGGGTCGCACGGGGGAGGTAAAACCAAGATAATCAGCCCCGGAGGGGGTGCCCCCACCTCAATGGTCGGCAGGACAGCCCTTCCGGGGCTGTCGCCGTTGATACAGCAATCCACGGGCGACCCGCCCGCGGTTAACCAAAGGTAGGGCCTCCGGCCCTACCATCCAATATGCGGCTCGTTCTCTTTTCTTTATGATTTAGGGCAAAGCCCTATCGGTGTATTCTGCGCGATATTTTACTGCGGGGCGGGGCGGGGTCAGAAGCCGGATTTGAGGAGAGTGGTGAGGGTGGCGCGGGTGTAGCCGCGGGTGGAGGGGAGCTTGACGGTGGGGCGGGTGTTCCACTCGGCGCGGTCGGGGGTGAGGGTGAGGGTGGCGGCGATGGTGCGCTGGCCCAGGCGGGCGTTGATGTCGATGGCGGAGGCGAGTGCTCCGAAGGGGCTGAGGGCGGTGCAGGGTGTGATGCCGCAGGTGGCGGTGCGCGAGCCGGCGGTGACTTGCAGCGTGGTGAGGGCCACGTGGCCTCCGGCGAGGCGGCGGGCCTGCATCTCCATGGTGTAGAGGGGCGAGGGGGTGGCGGGGGTCATGAGCAAGGCGCCGTCGCCGGCGGCGGCGAGCTTGAACTGCGAGGCTGCGCCGGGGGTGGCGGCTCCGCTGCCGGGCACGAAGGCGCGGCCCAGCAGCAGGTTCTGCATGTCGGCGAGCGAGATGCCGGTGCGACCGGTGAGGGCGGCGGTGCTCTCGGCCATGTAGTAGCGGTGGAACTTGTCGAAGACGCGCACGGAGTCGCGGTCGACGCTCACGACGGCCAGCTCTATGCCCAGCATGCGCAGGCTCAGGTGCACGAGGCTGTCGTGCACCATGGTGAGCTGGCCGGAGGCGCTGATGCTCATGGGGGTGCGGAGCGATGCGCGCACGGGCATCTGCACGCTGTGCCATGGGCTGTAGGTGGCTGTCATGGCGGCGTAGAGCTGTGCGGGGGTGGCGCCGGCGGGTGCTTCGGCGGCGATTTCGGCGGCAGGGGCGCCGGCGGGGGTGGTGGTGCGTCGGTGGCTGCCGCAGGCGGCGAGCAGGAGCGCAAGGGCGATGATGGCGAGGGTGCGTGTCATTCAAAAAATATTGTCTTGTGTGCTACCTTCCGGGCTATCAGCTCGTTGTCGGGGTCGAGGGCGGCGGCTCGCTTCCAGAAGTCTATGGCTGCCTGGCGCTCGCCGTTCATGAAGTAGATGTCGCCGGCGTGGTCGAATATCTCGGCCGAGGCGCCTTCTTTCTCTTCTTCGGCAGCGGGCGATTCAGTTTCGGCGGCTTCGGCGGCAGGGACACCCTCGTAGATGCGCAGGGCGGCGTCGATGTAGCCGCGGGCCAGGGAATACTCCTTTTTCTTGAAGAGCACCCAGGCGTAGGTGTCGAGCATGGTGGGGTTTTCGGGCTGGTTTTTCACGGCCAGCGAGGCGTAGTGCTCGGCGCGGTCGAGCAGGGTGTCGGTTTCGGCCAGGTGGTAGGCGTAGTTGTTCATGGCCAGGTAGTTGTGGGGGTCGATAGCTATGGCGCGCTCATAGAGCACGGCGGCGCTGTCGGGGCGTCCGGCGCCGTATTCGATGTCGGCGCGCATGGCCCAGTATTCGCCTGCCACCTCGGTGTTTTCGACGGTGGCGATGTTGAAGGAGTCGAGCATGGCGGCGGCCTCGTCGAAGCGGCGGGCCTGGAGGAGCTGGCCGGCGCCCACGATGGGGAAGTAGGGCGTGTCCGGGAAGCGGGCGGCTCCGCGGCGGCTCACCTCGATGACGCGCCTGGTGCTGTCGCGGCGCGCCTCGGCCTGCACGAGCATGGTCCATAGCTCGACGTTGCCGGGGTCGAGGTCCACGGCATATCCGGCCTGCTCGGCGGCTGCGTCGGGGCGGCCTGTCTGCGACATGTAGAGGGCGCAGAGGGCGTAGAGGTCGGGCTCGCCGGGGTTTACCTGGCGCATCACGTCGAAGAGGCGGTCGATGCGCTCGTGCTGGGTGCTGTCAGAGAACAGGGCGCGGATATACGACGTGAGCATGCGCATCTTGTTGGTGAAGTCGAGGTTGGGGCTCTCGAGGGCGCGGAACACCTCGCTGTCGTAGGCGGTGCTGTCGCCGCGGGTGAGGTGCAGCTGGGCGCGCAGCATCAGGGCGCGTCCGTCGGTGCTGTCGAGGCGGCACACGCGGTCGTAGCGCTCCAGGGCGCTGTCCGGCATGTGCAGGCTCTCGAACACCTGGCCGCTGTAGAGGGCCACGTCGGCATCGGCGGGGGCTGCCGCGGCCAGGCGGCCGAGCTCGTGCACCACCGCGGCGGTGTCGCCGTGGAGCATGAGGGCGCGCACCTTGTGGCTGGAGAGGCCCACGTCGACGCCCAGGCCCTCCTCGAGCGAGCGGTAGATGGTCATGGCGCTGTCGTAGGCTGCGGTGTCGCCGCGCATGTACATGAGCACATAGGTGTCGGCCAGGTTCATGGCCGGGTCGTTGCGTCCGGGCAGGGAGCGGCGCAGCTCTTTCCACACGCGGGCCACGTCGGAGTACTTGCCCATCTGCTGGGCCACGTCGGCCACGCCGGAGGCTATGGTGTAGTCGCCGGGGCGGTGGAGGAATCGGCGCCACAGGGCGGCGTAGACGGCTTCGGCGCCGGCGGAGTCGAGGCGGGTGGTTTCGATGAGCATCTCGGCATATTCGGCGGCCATGTCAGGGTCGGCGGGGTCGAGGGTGGTGGCCCGGCGCAGCTTGGTGCTGTAGGCGGTGTAGCGCTCGTCGTTGAGGTCGTCGAGCGCGTCGAGGAAGATGTAGGCCGCCTTTCGCCGGGTGGCTTCGGTGTCCCAGTCGGCGGCCACGGCGGCCATCGCGGCGAGGGCCACGGCCAGGGCGGCGAGCAGCAGGTGATGGAGTCTCATGCGGCTGCGGGGTGTCAGTTCAGGCCGGTGTGACCGAAAGCGCCGTCGCCGCGGCGGGTCTCGTCGATGCGTTCCACGGGCTCCCACTCCACGTGGGTGTAGGGCGCGATCACCATCTGGCAGATGCGTTCGCCGGGCTGGATGGTGAAGGGCTCGCGGCCCAGGTTGATGACTATCACGGAGATTTCGCCGCGGAAGTCGGCGTCGACGGTGCCGGGGCTGTTGGCCAGGGTGATGCCGTTGCGCAGGGCCAGGCCGCTGCGTGGGCGCATCTGCATCTCGTAGCCGCGCGGCAGCTGCACGCGCAGGCCTGTGGGCACGAGCACACGGTCGAGCGACTGCAGGGTGATGGGCTCGGTGATGGCTGCGCGCACGTCCATGCCGGCCGATTCGGTGGTCTCGTAGGCCGGGAGCTCCTGCCCGGAACGGTTTATGATCTTAATCTTGAGTGATTCCATATATCGTGTGGGGTTTTTATAAGTCTTATACCTTTTAATAAGTCTTATAAGCGCTGTAATGTTCAGAGGGTGATGCGCACGGTGGTGTCGCCGGCCTTGAGGATGTAGATGCCGCGGCCGTCCATGCGCAGGCGGGAGGTGCCGGCGGGCAGCTCGGCCTGCGACACCGTCTGGCCCAGGATGGTGAAAATCTTCACCTGGGCGCGGCGCGAGAGGGTGACGTAGACGTAGCCGTCCTTGACGCGTGCCTCGAGGCGCACGGGGGTGTCGTTGTCGGCGGCCACGAGCTCGATGTTTTCCCACATGCGCACCGGGGCTGCCGCCGCCGGGGTGGCGACGGCAGCGGCCAGGGCTATGGCTGCGGCGAGGATGGCTGTGCGTGCGGTGGCTTTCATGCTGTCATTTCTCCGGCTATGGAATGTGTCATGCGCTGGCGCACCTCTTCGGGCGAGAGGCCCAGCCCGAAGAGAAACATCATTTTCGTGACGGCGGCCTCGAAGGTGATGTCGGCGCCGCTCACGGTGCCGGTCGAGCACAGGATGTCGCCGGCCAGGTAGCGGCCGGGGTGCACGCCGCCGTCGGCACACTGCGTGACGTTGACGATGACGATGCCGCGGCGCACGGCGTCGGTGATGGCGTCGGTGAACCACTGGGCGGTGGGGGCGTTGCCGGTGCCGTAGGTGCGCAGCACTATGCCCTTGATGCCGGGCGTGGCCAGCATGTGGCGCAGGGATGTCTCGGTGAGGCCCGGGAAGAGGTCGATGCCTATGACGGCGGGGTCGAGCGTGTAGTGGGCTTCCATGCCGGCGGTGTGGCCGTGGTCGCGGTGCAGGCTCTCGCGGTTGTAGTGTATGCCCAGGCCTATGCGGGCGAGCTCGGGGTAGTTGCTGCTGCGGAAGGCGTTGAAATTGTCGGCCGAGCGCTTGCTGGCGCGGTTTCCTCGCCAGAGGTAGTCTTCGAAGAGGATGGCCACTTCCTGCACCATGGGGCGGCCGTCGGTGTCGCGCTCGGCGGCTATCTGCAGGGCGGTGATGAGGTTTTCCTCGCCGTCGGTGCGCACCTCGCCTATGGGCAGCTGCGAGCCGGTGATGATGACGGGTTTCTCGAGGCCGTCGAGCATGAAGGATAGGGCCGAGGCGGTGTAGGCCATGGTGTCGGTGCCGTGGAGCACCACGAAGCCGTCGTAGCTGTCGTAGTTTTCGGCTATTGCGCGGGCGATGTCCTGCCAGTGGGCGGGGCTCATGTCGCTGGAGTCGATGGGCGGGTCGAACTGTATGTTGTCTATCACATAGTCGAGCATCTTCACCTTGGGCACGTTGTCCATCAGGTGGGTGAAGTCGAAGGGGCGCAGGGCCTTGGTGGCCTGATCTTCGATCATGCCTATGGTGCCTCCGGTGTAGACTATGAGAATGCGGGGTTTCATGGCCGTGGGAGTGTTATTTTACCTGTGCTCCGGGGGCCACGGGCTGCGACACGGATGCGAGCACCAGGCGGCCGTCCTTGTCTTCGGCCGAGAGGAGCATGCCCTGCGACTCGATGCCGCGCAGCTTGCGCGGGGGCAGGTTGGCGATGAACACGACCTGCATGCCCTTGAGGGCTTCGGGGTCGGGGTAGCTCTTGGCGATGCCGCTCACGATGGTGCGTGGCGTGCCGGTGCCGTCGTCGATGAGGAAGCGCAGGAGCTTGTCGGCCTTGGGCACGCGCTCGCACTCGAGCACGGTGCCTATGCGCAGGTCGGCGCGGCAGAAGGTGTCGAAGTCCACGTCGGCCTGCTGCGGGGCCGGCTTCCAGGCGGCTTCGAGATTGGCTTTCTTGGTGTCTTCGAGGCGCTTGAGCTGGGCCTGCACGGCGTCGTCGTCGATTTTGTCGAAGAGCAGCTCGGGCTGGTGGATGCGTGCGCCGGCGGGCACCAGGTCGGTGCATCCGAGCATCGACCATGCGATGGTGTCGCCGCCCAGCATGTGCACGAGCTTGTCGGACATGAAGGGGAGGAAGGGTGCGAAGGCTATCGAGAGGTTGGCACACAGCTGGATGGCCAGGTAGAGCACGGTGGCGGTGCGGTCCATGTCGGTCTTGGCGGTCTTCCAGGGCTCGGTCTCCTGGAGGTAGCGGTTGCCCAGGCGGGCGATGTCCATGGCCTGGCGCAGGGCCTCGCGGAAGTGGAAGCCGTCGAGCGACTCGGTGAGGGCGGCCACCGCCTCGCGCAGCTCGGAGAGCATCTTCTCGTCGGCCTCGGTGAAGGCCCCGGGGGCGGGCACGGTGCCGTCGAAGTATTTGTGGGTGAGCACCATGGCGCGGTTCACGAAGTTGCCCAGGATGGCCACGAGCTCGTTGTTGTTGCGTGCCTGGAAGTCGGCCCAGGTGAAGTCGTTGTCCTTGGTCTCGGGTGCGTTGGCCGTGAGCACGTAGCGCAGCACGTCCTGCTTGCCGGGGAAGTCGCGGAGGTATTCGTGGAGCCACACGGCCCAGTTGCGTGAGGTGCTGATTTTGTCGCCCTCGAGGTTGAGGAACTCGTTGCTGGGCACGTTGTCCGGCAGCTGGTAGCCGTCGCCGTAGGCCATGAGCATGGCGGGGAAGATGATGCAGTGAAACACGATGTTGTCTTTGCCTATGAAGTTGACGATGCGTGTTTCGGGGTCTTTCCACCATGTTTCCCAGGAGTCGGGCAGGAGCTCCTTGGTGTTGGAGATATAGCCTATGGGGGCGTCGAACCACACGTAGAGCACCTTGCCGTCGGCACCCTCGACGGGCACGGGGATGCCCCAGTCGAGGTCGCGGGTGACGGCGCGGGGCTGGAGGCCCTGGTCGAGCCACGACTTGCACTGGCCGTAGACGTTGCTGCGCCACTCCTTGTGGCCTTCGAGAATCCATTTCTCGAGCCGGGGCTGCCAGCGGTCGAGGGGCAGATACCAGTGGAAGGTCTCGCGCAGCACGGGTGTGTTGCCGGTCTCGGCGCTCACGGGGTTGATGAGCTCGGTGGCGCTGAGCGACGAGCCGCATTTCTCGCACTGGTCGCCGTAGGCTCCCGGCGCGTGGCACACGGGGCACTCGCCCACGACGTTGCGGTCGGTGATGAAACGGCCGGCACCTTCGTCGTAGAACTGCATGGACGACTTCTCCACGAAGCCGCCTTTTTCGTAGATGTGGCGGAAAAATTCCGAGGCGGTGGCGGCGTGGGTGTCGGAGGTGGTGCGGGAGTAGATGTCGAAGGAAATGCCCAGCTCTTCGAAGGATTCCTTGATGAGCTTGTGGTAGCGGTCTACCACGTCCTGGGGGGTGATGCCCTCCTTGCGGGCGCGTATGGTGATGGGCACACCGTGCTCGTCGCTGCCGCCAATGAGGAGCACGTCGCGGCCGCAGAGGCGCAGGTAGCGTGCGTAGATATCGGCGGGCACATACACGCCGGCCAGGTGGCCGATGTGCACGGGGCCGTTGGCATAGGGCAGGGCGGTGGTGATGAGTGTGCGCTTGAAATTCTTGTCCATATATCTATTGTGCAGTGTGCGATTCTTGTTCAAGATGCAAAAATAGTAATTTTTGCCGACAATCACGCAAATTGCCTGCAATAAATGGCTGTTGTGCGGTCGTTGCGCGGTTGTTGTGCGGTCGTTGCGCGGTCGTTGTGCGGGATACAGAAGGACAAAAGCCCCAAAAGAAACAAAAAATTTTTTTGATGGCGGGGGAATCAGGCTCGCAAGGGGCCGCTCGCCGGATTTAGGGGGGGATGGGCGGTCCGCGGGGTGCCTGTGGGGCCGGGAGTTGAACCTCTACGAGGCTCTGTTTTTCATGGGAGGATGGACGGGTTCCACAAGCTGCGCACGGCTCTGCCGCGCTGACTTGTGGCTATGTACGAGTGGCGGCTCTGCCGCCGGGCTGCGCGCACGGCTCTGCCGCGCTTGCTTCCTTTATGCTGGTTTGCCCCGGGGCGGGCTTTTTCTGTGTTTATAATGAGCGATTGCCCGCAGTGGGTGCGGGCAATCGTGTGTGTTGGGGGGGAGTCTTATAAATCTTATAAGTCTTATAAGTCTTATAAGTCTTATAAGTTTTTTGAGCTTATAAGTCTTTTAGAGCTTGAGCTTGAGGGCGGCGGTGGGGGTGCGGGCCACGTAGATGCCGGGGGCGAGGGCGGAGGTGTCGAGGGTGCCGTTGCCGCGGGCCACGAGGAGGCCGGCGGCGGAGTAGAGCTCGATGGTGCCGGTGGCGGTGAGGGTGTGGCCGTCGAGGCGCAGGTCGCCGGCGGCGGGGGTGGCCAGGGCGTCGGCTATGCCGTCGCTGCCGCCGCCGAAGGTGAGGCGGGGCGAGATGGCCAGGGAGATGAGTTCGTCGGTCTGCGCAAGCCACTGGCCTGTGGTGAGATACTCGTAGTCGGGGCCTTCGTCGAGGGCGAAGTGCCACACGGTGGACGTGCCGCCTTCGTCGCGGCGTGGCGAGCAGTAGAGGGCTATGTCGTCGACGTCGTAGTAGCTGTCGCCTTCCTCGTTGGGGAAGGGGCCTATCACCACGAAGAATTCTTTTCCGGCCTCGATGGTGACGGGTTCGGCAAAGGTGAAGGTGGTGGGGGCGTAGTCCATGTAGCCGTCGACGAGCTCGGCCACGGGGAGCGAGGCTGTGGCCAGCACGGCGCCGGGGGCTCCGGCCTCGGTGGCGGCGCAGATGCTGAGCTCGACGGGGGTGTCGGCGCTGGCGGCCACGTGGGTGGTCTTGGCGAAGTAGGCCTGCACGCAGTCGATGACGGCATCGGCGGCGGGGCCTTCGAAGTGCTCGGCGAATTTACTGATGCCGAGCCAGTTGCTGCCGCCGTAGTTGCCGTACCAGCCCAGGGCTATGGGCTCGATGGATGCGCTTTCCTCCGGGGTGATGTTCCACACGTACTGGCTGCCGCCGGCCTGGATGGCGTCGCGGTATTCGTCGATGGTGCTGCCGGCGGCGTTGCCTGCGCGCAGGCTGATGCCGTAGGTGCCCTCGCGGGTGTAGGTGACGGTGGCGTTCTGCGTGGTGCAGGTGCCCTCGGCGGTGCCGGGCACGGTCCAGAGCCACTCGGTGGGGGCGTAGGCGGAGCAGTCGCGGAAGGTGACGGGCACGCCCAGGGGCACGTAGCACATGGTCCAGGGCGACATGTAGCAGCCCTCGGGGAGGCCGATGCGGGCCACGGGGGCCTGGGCCTTTACCTGCACGTAGGCCGTGCGGGTGGCGGTGGCAGTGGCGCCGGAGGCGTCGGAGGCGGCGAGGCTCACGCTGTAGCTGCCGGCTGTGGCGTAGGTGACCACGGGCGAGGCCTCGGTGCTGGTGGCGGGCTGGCCGCCCTCGAAGGTCCAGAGCCACGCGGTGGCGCCCTGGCCCAGGTAGTTGAAGTGGACGGCAGCGCCTTCGGGCACGGTGATGACGGCATCGGCGGATGTGTCGGGCATGGTCACGGCCACGTCGTCGACGTAGACGTTGTCGCCGCCGCTGCTTGTGTTGATGAAGCGGAACTCGATCTTCACCGTCTTGCCGGCGAAGGGCTCGAGGCTATAGGCGAAGGGCACCCAGCGGGAGGCCTCGTTGCCGTCGTCCTGGCTCCAGAGGAAGCTGTTGAGCAGCAGCGTGCGGGAGCTGCCCTCGAGCACGCTCACCTCCATGTGGCCCCACACGCCGAAGAGCTCGCTGAAGGCGGCGTAGAAGCGCAGGGTGGCGCCGGCGGGCACGGCGATTTCGGGCGACACCATGGCTTCGTCCTGCTGCAAGAAGCGGTCGCGGCATCCGGCCGAGTGGGTGCTGGAGGGGTTGATGGTGGAGAATGGGCGCAGGTCGGCCTGGTCGAGCGAGGGGGTGGTGATGAGCTCCCAGCCGGCCATGTCCCAGCCGGCCATTTCGTCCTGCGAGTCGAAGCCGCAGCTGAACACGGCACTCTCGCCCTCTTGGGCGGCGAAGGTGGCCGTGATGGCGCTCGCGGGCCATGCGGCCAGGGCTGCAAGGGCGAGTGTGAACAGTTTTTTCATATCGAGGCGTTGCTTAGAATTTCACGGAAAGCTTGGCGGTGGCTCCGGCGGCGCTCACCACGTAGATGCCCGGGGCGGGGAGCTGCACGGCGTCGTGTCCGGCCACCACGAGGCGCCCGGCCAGGTCGTAGACGCTGATGGCTCCGGGGGCGGCGAGGGTGCGGCCCTCGAGGCGCAGGCCGGCCTCAGGGGTGGCCTCCACGGCGGCGATGCCGCTGGAGGGTCCGCCGCCGGCCACGTTGAAGCTGATGCGGCCGTCGGTCTCGGCTATGTCGGTGATGGGCAGGTTGATGGCTTTGCCTGCCCACGACTTCATGGCCGGGGTGGTGGTGGAGGTGAACGATGTCTTTTTCTTGGTTCCGGGCCAGGAGTAGCCGGCGAGGTTGGAGGAGGTGCGGCTGTTGGCGTTGCCGTTGGCTTCCTCGATGTCGACATACTGGTGGGACTTGGTGTTGTTCACGGCGTTCTGCTCCCACACGCTCTGGTTGAAGTCGATGTGCCAGATGAGCATTCCGTGGCCGGGCAGGTAGCTGTCCCAGCCGTTTTTCTGGCGGTTTTCGAGCAGGAAGAATTCGTTGGTCTTCTCGGTGGGTATGATGTACGACACGTTGGAGGTGCCTATTTCCTCGAGGTCTTCGGTGCAGGGGCCGTCGATGAGCACGGGCTCGTTCCATCCCAGGGCGTTGCGCTCGAAGGCGCCGTAGCCGGCGGGCGTGCGGCTGTTGTTGTTGTAGTTGCCGCTGTCGAGCACGCTCCAGGAGGCGGGGGTGATGTAGGGGTTGTTGTACTCCGTGTCGTAGAGGTCGGGCAGGCCCATGACGTGGGAGAACTCGTGCACGAAGGTGCCGATGCCGTCGGGCATTCCGCCTTCCCACTCGTTGGAGCATGCGTAGTAGTCGAAGAGCACGCCGTCGGCGCGGCAGGTCTTGCCGGCGCCGCTCCTTATATAAAAGGAGTGGGGCCACACGGTGTCGTCGCCACCGCCTCCGGCCTCGCCCTCGCCTGCGTAGAACACGTAGACGTTGTCGACATAGCCGTCGCCGTCGGTGTCGTACTGCGAGAAGTCAACCTCGCTGTCGAGCTGCTGCACGGCGTGGATGATCATGTCTTCCGGGGCCTTGTCGTCGCCCCAGGTGTCGTTTCCGCCGTAGTAGGAGCGCTTCTGGGGCAGCTCCACGGGGCCGTAGCAGTCAAATTCCGGGCGGAACTGACCCATGGAGTTGTCCACGAAATAGTCGCGGGCGGAGCCAGTGGCGCTGTAGTCGCTGAAACCCTCCTGCATGAGCAGGTTGGTGAAGTAGTTGTGGGCGTCGGGGGTCTTGAACTTCACGTCTTTATAGTTGACGAGAATCACCAGGGCCTTGACGTCGCCCGTGACGGGGAAGCTGTTGCTGAACACGCCCAGGCCGCTCTGGGCCACGGCGCGGCGCGCGCGGCGGGGCGAGTTGCTGCGGCGCTTGCGCATGCCGTTGAGGGCTTCGTCGCGGCTGGCCGGGGCCGGGCGCAGGAAGCCGGCGGCGTCGCGCTCCAGGGGCATGGAGTCGGGCGTGAGGTAGATGTGGCCGTGCTCGTCGCCCACGAGAATCACGTCGATGGTGGAGCCGTCGGGCTGCTGCATGCGGTGCACTCCCGGGCGGGCCTTCACGGCGCCTGCGGCCAGCACCGTGCCGGCCGCTACGAGGGAAAGAAGTGTTCTTTTTATCATGGTGGTGGTCAATAATCGGTTTTAAAAAAGAGCGATGTCAAAGATAAGTGTTTTTCGGCAAACGGCCCTCGCCGCCGCCCTCCTTTTTTGCTTTTTTAAGGATTTCCGGGCCGGAAGTAACTATTCAGCTATATGCTAAATTGCATGGGGAAAACTCGCGCAGAGGCGCAGAGAATTTATTTATTAATTTGAAACTCAGATTAAAAGCCTCGTCGAAGACGCGATGTCTTTACACAAATCTTTGTGAGAAAACAGCGCATCTCCGAAGCGCCGCAGCCTTTTGGGCTGGTCCCTCAGGCCTCGCTGCGCTCGACCTGAGGTTAAGGAACGTCGCGTCTCCGACGCTCTTTAACCCCTATTTTCAGCTGAATAGTTACGGCCGGAAGGGGCGGGAAATGTAAGACTTATAAGACTTATAAGACGTATAAGATTTATAAAACAGATAATATTTATAAGAAGTATAAGATTTATAAAACTCATTAAAGGGGGGCGAAATGCCGAAAAGTTTTTGTAATTTTGCGGCAACTATGCACTTGCGCCGACTCACACTGGGATTGCTGGCTGCCCTGCTGGGCGGGCCTGCCCTCGCTGTGCGCGCCACCGACGGCGACACGGATGCCACGCAGCTTGTGGCGGTGGCTGCCGACAGCGCGGCCCGGGTCGTTCCCGGCGATAGCCTTGCCGCAGCGCCGGACAGCCTGGCCCTCGCGGGCCCTGACAGCCTGGTGGCCGACACGGCGCCGGTGGCCGCGGCGCCCGATGCCCTGGTGCGCCGCCCCGCGCCGGAGCCTGCGCCGCAGGGCCGCCCGCGCATCGTGAAGGAGCGCGTAGACCTGGACAACCCGGTGGTTTTCTCGGCCAAGGATTCGCTCATAATCATACGCCGCGACTCGGCGTTCATGTACGGCGACGGCGATGTGGCCTACGGCGACATCAAGCTGCAGGCGGCCCAGATAGAGATGAACCTCAACGACAACACGGTGTATGCCATAGGCCGGCCGGACAGCGTGGGCGACATCCAGGGCAAGCCGGTGTTTCACGAGGGCGGCAGCGACTACGAGGCGGCCACGATGCGCTACAATTTCAAGACGTCGAAGGGCTTGATCACCAATGTGGTGACGCAGCAGGGCGAGGGCTACCTCACGGGCGGCCTCACCAAGAAGGACGTGGACGACAGCTACTACATCCAGAACGGACGCTACACCACCTGCGACGACCACGACGACCCGCACTTCTATTTCCAGCTCACCAAGGCCAAGGTGCGCCCTGGCAAGAACGTGGTCACGGGCCCGGCCTATATGGTGCTGGCGGGCCTGCCGCTGCCCATTGCTGTGCCTTTCGGCTATTTCCCGTTCAGCGACAAGTATGCCTCGGGCGTGATCGTGCCCACCTTCGGCGACGACTACAACCGCGGTTTCTACCTGCGCGACGGCGGCTACTACTTCGCCATCAACGACAACATAGACCTGGCCCTCACGGGCGAGATCTACACCAAGGGCTCGTGGGGACTGAACGCCCGCAGCACCTACTCGAAGCGCTACAAGTACAACGGCAACTTCAACATCTCATATCTGCTGACGAAGAACGGCGAGAAGGGCTCGCCCGACTATAGCCTGCAGAAGAACTTCCAGATTCTGTGGAGCCACTCGCAGGACTCGAAGGCCAACCCGAACATGAGCCTCTCGGCCTCGGTGAACTTCACCACCAGCGGCTACTCGCGCAACGACCTCAACAGCTACTACTCCAACGCCTTCACGGAGAGCACGAAGAGCTCGACGGTGAACATGACCTACCGCTTCCCGCAGTCGAAGTGGAGCCTCTCGGCCACCATGAACGTGTCGCAGCGCACGCAGGACTCGACCCTGACGGTGGGCTTCCCCAACCTCACCCTGACGATGAGCCAGACCCAGCCCTTCAAGCGCAAGAAGGCCGTGGGCTCGGAGCGGTGGTACGAAAAAATCAAGATGAGCTACAACGGCCAGTTTCAGAACTCCCTGACGGCCAAGCAAAACGAGTTTTTCAAGAAAAGCCTCATCAAGGACTGGCGCAACGGCATGAACCACCGCGTGCCCATCTCGGCCACGTTCAACGTGCTGCGCATTCTGAACGTGACGCCCAGCATCGACCTGCAGGACCGCATGTACACGAGCAAGGTGCGCCGCCAGTGGGACCCCGTGATGGGCCAGGAAATATGCGACACCACCTACAGCCTCTACAACGTGTGGGACATGCGCGCGAGCGTGTCGATGGACACGAAGCTCTACGGTTTTTTCCAGCCGCTGGGCTTCCTGGGCAAGAAGGTGAAGATGATACGCCACGTGCTGACGCCCTCGGTGTCGTTCACGGCCGCGCCGGATTATGGCTCGCCCTTCTTCGGCTACTACGGCAGCTACGAGTACACCGACCCGCGCACCGGGGCCACGAACACGCGCAAGTATTCGCTGTTTCCGAACGCTCTGTTCGGCGTGCCCTCGCAGGGCAAGACGGGCTCCATCAGCTACAACCTGGCCAACAACCTGGAGATGAAGGTGAAGAGCGACAACGACTCTATCGAGGACAAGAAAATATCGCTCATCGAAAACCTGAACATCTCGCAGAGCTACAACATGGCGGCCGACTCGCTGCGCTGGAGCGACCTGAGCACGTCGATACTGCTGCGACTCACCAAGGGCTTCAACCTCAACCTCAACGCCACCTGGGATGTGTACACCTACGCCCTGAACGAGGCCGGCACGCCCGTGAGGGTGAACAAGCTGCGCATCACCAGCGGCAAGGGCATAGGCCGCCTGCGCAACACGGGCACGTCGTTCAGCTACACCCTCAACAACGACACCTTCAAGAAGAAGAAAGACAAGAAGAAAGACTCGGGCAAGAACAGCAGCGGCTCCGGCGACGATGACGACGACGACGGTTTCGACTCGTCGCGGCCGCCGCGCGCCGGCCACAAGAGCCACACGGGCCACGACGACGTGGAGCTGGGCAGCGACGGCTACGCCCGCTGGGAGGTGCCCTGGAGCCTCACACTCAACTATTCCATCAACTATTCCTACGGTGCTTTCAACAAGAAGAAGATGGAATACGACGGCCGCATCACGCAGAACCTGAGTTTCTCGGGCTCGATACGCCCCACGCAGAACTGGAATTTCTCGTTCTCGGCATCGTACAATTTCGACACGGGCAAGATTGCCTACATGAACTGCAACCTGTCGCGCGACCTGCACTGCTTCCAGATGTCGGCCAGCTTCGTGCCGGTGGGCCCCTACAAGAGCTACAATTTCCACATCGCCGTGAAGAGCGCCCTGCTCAGCGACTTCAAGTACGACAAGCGCTCCTCCACCACCAACGGCATCACCTGGTACTGATCCCCCGCCCCGCCACGCCTGAGACGGAATACAGAAGGACAAAATCTATTTGGGGATGGCCTCGCGCAGAGGCGCAGAGAGATATTTAAGGTGTTGAAAACCAGGCGGGCGCTTTTCAGTAGAATGCTTAAGAAGAATGCATAAGACGCGCCGGAGAGCGCGTCCCGAGCGCAAGCCGTGGGGTAAGCGTAGCGCACCCCGCGGTTCACGATACAGTCTTAAATAATCCGGCGAGCGACCCCCGAGGGCGAAGCCCGAGCGGGGTCATGCGAGCCTGATTTCCCCTGTTGCGCGCGGCGACCTGCCGCGCGCAACAGGGGGTGGAGAGGGGGCGGCTTGCACCGCGGGGTGCGCTACGCTTACCCCACGGCTATGGCTCGGAACGCGCTCTCCGGCGCGTTTTTATTTAGTCGTAGCGTTTCCCATTTCCCTTCAATTTAAAAAAACACAAGAAACAGATTTTGTTTTGTTCCTTGTGTTTTTTGTGTTTTTGTATCTATGCGCGAGGCGAAATCAGCAGAGGGCGAAGCGGCGGAGGAAGGCGTGCTCGGCTTCGGGGGTGAGGGCGCGGCGCAGGCGTTCGCGGGTGATGTTGTCGAGGCGCCATGCGCGGGCATAGGCGTGCCATTCTTCGGATAGCATTGTGTTGAGGCGCTCGATGCGCGCCTTCAGGCGGGATGTGTATTTTTCCATAGCTTTGTGTTTCTTTTTAGATGGTAACGCCGCCCGCGGCGGCAAAGTTCAGGCGGGGCGGATACGGCCCACGCCCGGGCGCCGGAGCAGGCCGGCCTGCAGGCGCTCCATGGCGTCGGCGGCCATGGCCAGGTGGGCGGCGGAGAGGGCCGGCCACGACACGGCGAAGAAGCTGTGGAGCACGCGGTGGGCCACGATATCCTCGATGGCGCCCTCGAGGGGCAGACGCATGGCGGCGTCTATCTCGGGCACGAATTCGAGGTCGACGGGCTCGCCCTGGAGCACGACGTCGTCGAGAAACGGCGCCAGCTCGAAGGCCACGGCGCGCAGGGCGGCCAGGGCGGCACGCTCGAGCATGGGTGTGTGGTCGGGGGTGAGCAGTGGCGGGTTGTCGCCGGGCGCACCGGTGGCGGCCATGGCCGATGCGGCCAGCATGGAGTCGACGGTGCGGCGGATACTGATGTGGGCTATCATAGCAGGCTGCGGCGTGGCCGGTGCGACGTGTGGCGGACGAAGTGGGTGCGCGCCAGGCGCATTCCTCTGGCCACCGTGATGGCAAACGATGTGGGGCGCTCGTGGTTGAGCACGTGGCCCAGGGCCTGGAGCATGGAGCAGCCGGTGCGCATCTGGCGTGCGGCCACCATGGCGTCGAGCTGCTGCCACATGCAGGCGGCGGGCGTTGCGTGGCCTGCCACGGGCGTGTGGCGCATGCTGCACAGCTTGTTGTAGGCGTAGACGGGGTCGATGTAGAAGGCCTCCGGGCGGCACGCGATGGCCCGCTGCACCACCTCCTGCAGGCGCGGGGTGCGCCCGGCCTGCAGGAGTTCGTCGTAGACTCGGATGCAGCAGCGGCAGAAGTCGCGGTCGCGAAACTGTGTGTTGCTGGTTTTTGGCATAAGAGATGAAATATTTGTAGATGTAGATGATTTAGACGATGCAAAGGTATAATGAAAATTGTATATATGCAAATATTATTGCAATAAAAATTGCATCAACTCAACAATTTTTCATTTTCATGTCTCTCTGGCGCGTGAAGGCCTCGAAGCTGAGCAGGAGATCGTAGAGGGCGATGGTGGCGTTGCGCACCTGTGCCTCGTAGAGTCCCTCGCCCTGGGCGCCGGTGGAAGCGCGGCCGAGCAGGGCGTCGCCCACTCCGGAGATGTTGTCGAAAATCTTCATCTGCAGCGACAGCAGCTGGTAGGCGCCGGCCTGGGCGCCGGAGGTGACCACCTGGCTGGGGGTCTCGCCCTTGCCGGTGATGGGGATGATGCCGTCGGCGGCTGCCCATGTGGCGGCCACGTCGGCCCACTTCATGCCCGCGGGCAGCTGGCTGGTGGGGAAGAGCAGCACTCCCTTGGCCGAGCAGCTCATGATGTGGTCGATGATGGTGATGAGGCGGTTGATGCATCGCTGCTGGTCGAGCAGGTCGGCCACGAAGGAGTGCACCTCGCCGTCGGTGAGCGGATAGAACTTCACGGCGAAGGGGTGGGAGCCGTGGCGGAAGGGCGAGGGGTAGGAGGCGAGCAGGGAGCCGTCCGGCGCAAGCCAGCGGCACTGCCACACGAAGCGCGTGGTGCCCCCCTGGCCCGCGGGGTCGATGGCGTCGAGGGTCCACAGCTCTATGGCGCGCCACTTGCCGGGGGTGGCCGGCGCCAGGAAGTCGACCGAGGCGATGGGGCCGGCGGGCAGGTCGAGGGCGCTGTAGATGTGGCGCAGCCTGGCGGCCTGGCGGCGGCTGCGGGGAGCGAAGCGGGCCAGGAGCTCGGCGGGGGAGAAGTCGTGGACCATGCCGGCGAGCTCGATGTCGAAGCCGCGCGGGTCGCGGAAGGCGTTGACGAAGAAGCGGTCGGGGCTCACGTTGTCGACCCACACGCCCTCGCCCTGCACGCGTCGCTCGGCCACTACGCGCTGGATGGCGCAGCCGGAGATGAGAAACTCTTCGAGCATGCGGCTGTCGAGCTCGGCCAGCTCGTTGCGTGCCGCGGGCGAGCCGGGCGGGGCGTCGTAGCTCTTCTTTTCGGCGGCTTCGGAGCGGAAGCGGCCCACGACGGTCTTCACGAGCTGGCGGATGAGATTGTTGGTGAGGGGGCGGCGGCCGCTGGCCAGGGCCTGCTGCTCCTCGGTGCCGCCGCCGGGAGCGGGGTCGGCCCACTGGTCGCCGTAGGTGTAGCGCTTGCAGCGGTGGCGTGCGGCCCGCAGCGGGGCGGCGGCCATCCATGCGTCGCGGGCGGCGGCCAGCAGCGCGGTGTTGGTGGTGTCAGTGCTGTTCATTGTAGATTTCTGTGGGGATGGTGGATAGCAGGGAGTCGTCGAGAATGTAGCTTTCCGGGCCTGGATCTGACACGGCCAGGGCATGGTCCACGATGTCGCCGGCCTCGAAGGGCTGCATGTGCAGCCGGCGGCCGCTCAGAGAGCACAGCGGGTGCTGGATGCCCGGGGCGCTGTAGGGGTTGAGGGCCAGGCGGTGGCGGCGGGGCTGCGTGTCGGGCGAGCATGGCACGGCGTGGGCATTCCAGCCCGTGACGTGTATCTCCAGCAGGCGGCGCACGCTCGAGGGAAGGATGCCGGCGGCGCCTTCGTGCATGCCGCAGTATTCCACGGCGATGTCGCGGGCCACGTCTTCGACCGGCAGCAGGTGGAGCGGGGCGGTGTCGAGCAGCTGCAGATACCATGCGCGCATCCGCGGCTCGATCAGGGCCGTGAGGTCGATGCCATCGACGCGCTCCATGGTGCAGTCGGCGCGCAAGGGCTCAAGCCCGGCGGCCATGCGCCAGAGCTTGAGCATTTCAGAGCGGGTGTAGGTGCGTATCACGGCAGCATCACAGGTCTTCGCCGGCCTGCGCGGAGACGGTGGCCGAGCCTATTACACGCATGTGGGTCTGGGGATAGCGGAGCACCAGGCACGATGCCTCGGTGATCACCACCGCATCGGTGTTGCGCTGGCCGCTGGAGCGCAGGTCGAGCTTCTCCACGGAGAAGGGCGTGTGGCAGTACTTGGCTATGTAGTCGGGGTCGAGCACAAAGCCGTCGAGCGAGTGGCCGCACTGGTCGAAAATCTCGCTGTGGAGCAGATAGAGCGAACCGAAGTTGGAGCGTATCTCCTTGAGCTCGATGCCCCACTTCACCACAGTCTCGCCGGCTGCCACGTGCTTGGTGTAGTCGAGCTTGGAGAGCTGCTCCACCAGGCCGGTGCCCGCCAGGAGAATCTTGCGTCGCGAGCCGTTGTTGCCCGTGAAGGCGTCGCGGCACAGGTCGACGAGCACCTCGGCCGTCACGCCGCTGCGGGGCACCGTGAAGGTGTGCTGCGTCTGGTTCCAGATGCCGCCGGTGAGGAACACCTCCTGCTGCTTCTCGGGCTCGGCGAAGCGGGCACGGGAGCCGAAGAGGAAGTTCTTCTCCATGCCCAGGCGCATGTCGATGATGGCTGCCTCCTCCTGGTCGGAGAAGGTCCAGCCCACCTCCTTGTCGATGATGCGCTGCATGGTGCTCTGCTCCACCTGCATCTTGAAAATCTGGCAGTTGTTGCTCTCCTTGCGGGGGCAGGCGGTGAACTGGGCAGTCTGCACGTCGAGCTCGGCGGCGGCTCGTCCCATGCGCACCACCTGCGAGCCCTTGGCCATGGTGGAGATGGTCACGCCCGTGCGGTCGTCGGGCAGATTGGTGGCCATACACTCCACGCCACCGCCGGCAGCGGCCGCCGGCTTGCCCGTGACGTAGAGCTGCAGGGGCGTGCGGGCAGTGCCCTTGCCCACGAATACGCCGGGCATAATCAGCGTCTCGCTGACGTCGAAAATCTTGTCGGCATCCGTGTGGAGGGTTATCACCAGCGGCTGCTCGGGGTCGGTGGGCACTGTGGGCGACAGCGACTTCGTGGTGAGGGCGCTGGTGGCCTTGGTGTCGACGCTGTAGTATTCCACCACCATCGAGCGGGTGGCGCGTGCCCCGGCGCAGCGCGAAATCTGGTCGACAGGCGTCGACATGGGGCGGATGCGCACGATGCGCTCGTCGATGGTGTTGCGCAGCAGGCCCGGGGCGAGCTTCTCGGCCAGGGTGGTGGTGAGGATGTTGTCGTTGGCAGTAGCGTTGTTTGCTGTACTCATGATTTGAAACATTTAATTAAGGTTGTAGATAGAGATGACGGGTTCAGTCCCAGAAGCTGTGGCTCACGCGGGAGAGGAAACTGCTGTCGGCCGAAGGCTCGGCGGCAGGAGCTGCGGAGGCCGCGCCCGAAGCCGTGGAGCCGTACATGGGCGTCTCAGCCGCCGGCGCGGCGGCCGGTGCGGGAGGAGGAGTGGGGTGGGTGTTGTTGTCGTCCATAAAAGAAGGAATTAAAAAGGGTTTAACTTGCGATTGCGATGCAAAGTTACGCCCGCCCAGCCCCCAAAACTGCAAGAAACCGCCACCCCCGTGCCCGAATCTTGCACCCACCCCCCGCAACCCCCTGACCCACCCCGCCTTCCCCCCGCCCAATCCTTGCACCGAATTTGCCTCTATACGGTTCAGAGGTCTTTGAAGAGTGTGGAAAACCTCGCGCAAAGGCGCAGAGAATTTTTAATAGATGTAAAACCAATTGACCGGACGCTTTGAAAAGCATCCGCCTCAGAGATAATAAGATACAAAAAACGACAAAAGAAACAAAAAGGCATGTAGCGACGCCGGTAAGTACGGGCCAAAGGCCCGCGCTTACCGGCGCGTATCGTCTGCTCCAGAGCTTATTCACCGTTAACGGCGCCTGTTTGCTTGACGACGTCGTAGAGGGTGAGAAGCTACAGCTGGATGGCGGTTTTATATCGTGGTTGTGGCGAGGGTGGCGATTTGGGCGGGGGTGAGGTTGTTGGCGTGGAGGAGGTCGGCGGGGTTGTAGCGGTCGATGAAGCGGGTGTCGAGGCCCAGGCAGGTGACGCGGGTGCCTTTGGGGGCGAGGTAGGCGGCGACTTTCTGGCCGAAGCCGCCATTGACGATGCCGTCGTCGATGGTGATGACGTGGCTGTAGCCGGCGATGCTGTCGAGGCATTCTTTGTCGACCCACGAGAGGATGCGGGGGTTGATCACGGTGGGGGTGACGCCGCGGGCGCGCAGCAGGCGGGCGGCCTCGAGGGCGCTCGAGAGCATGGCTCCTTCGGCGATGATGGCCACGCCGGCGCCTTGCTCGACCACTTCGTAGCGGTCGAAGCTGGTGTCGACGGGGCGCGTGGCATGGGCTACGCGGCCGCCGGGGGTGCGCACCACCACGGGGCGCTCGGTCTGCTCCACGGCCCAGTCTATCATGGCCAGGTATTCTTCGGTGCTGGTGGCGGATATCATCATTATATTAGGGATGTTGGACACCATGGCCACGTCGAAAAGGCCCAGGTGGGTGATGTCGTTCATGCCGTAGATGCCGGGGTAGAAGTCGACGAACACTGCGGGCAGGTTGTTGATGGCCACGTCGTGGCTGAGCTGGTCGTAGGCGCGCTGCAGGAAGGAGGAGACTACGCCCATGACGGGGCGCATGCCGCCTTTGGCGAGGCCGGCGGCCATGGTGACGCAATCCTGCTCGGCGATGCCCACGTCGACGTACTGCCGCCCGGCGGCGCGGCGGCGCTCCGGGTCGAAACCGATGGCGCCGGGGGTGCCGGCGGTGAGGGTGACCACGTCGGGGCGGCGGCTCATGAGGTCGAGCATGTGGCGGGCGAAGATGTCGGTGTAGCTTTCGCCGCCGGCATGGACGGGGGCGCCGGTGGCGGGGTCGAAGGGGCCGTTGAAATGGAACGTTTCCTTGTGTGCTTCGGCCACGGGCAGGCCTTTGCCTTTCATGGTGTTGATGTGCACCACCACGGCGCGGGGCGAGTCCTTGACCTGGCGGAAGGCCCGGATGAGGTGGCGCAGGTCGTTGCCTTCGGCCACATATACGTATTCATAGCCCAGGGCTTTGAAGATGTTGTCCGGGGCCTGGCCGTCGGTGCGTCGCAGCTCGGCCAGATGGTTGTAGAGCTCGCCATGGTTTTCGGCTATCGACATCTGGTTGTCGTTGACCACCACTATGAAATTCGAGCCCAGCTCCGGGGCGTAGTCGAGGGCCTCGAGGGCCATGCCGCCGCCCAGCGATGCGTCGCCGATGAAGGCCACCACGTTCTGGCGGCCGCCCTTGAGGTCGCGGGCCTTGGCCAGGCCGGTGGCCAGGGCGAGCGAGGTGGAGGTGTGGCCTATCTCGAAGAGGTCGTAGGGGCTCTCGTGGGGCGAGGTGAAGCCGGTGACCTCGTCGTAGCGCGCCGGGTCGATGAAGGCTCCGATGCGGCCGGTGAGCATCTTGTGGACGTAGCTCTGGTGCGACACGTCGAAGACTATTTCGTCGCGCGGAGCGGCGAACACGTAGTGGAGCGCTACGGTGGCCTCGACGACGCCCAGGTTGGGGCCCACGTGGCCGCCGTGGGCGGCGAGTTTCTTTACAAGCGCTGCGCGCAATTCTTCACTGAGGAGCTCAAGCTCGTCGATGGTCATGCCTTTGATGTCGGCAGGAGACTGGATTTTTGAGAGATCTATGTTCATGGTGTAAAATTACGATTTTCCATCGAGAATAACGAACAAATCG
>CAYUUN010000019.1:0-36725 GCA_964447895.1 uncultured Bacteroides sp.
TAAAATAGAGGCTTTTTCAAATCTGTCAAGTATTTTTAAATGAAAGAGCCGTGTCTACTTGCAAAACTTTTCCCTGAAACATTTTGTTACATCAGTAAAAATAGGTAACTTTGCCATCGATATGACCTCCCACGCTTCCCGTAGACCAGCGCACCCGGGGAGGTCTTCGAGTTTTTATATGGCAGATTCCGAACAAATTGACTATAACAAACGACCGCTAACTATTGCAGAACAGGTTACTCGTTTGAAACGTCGGGGCCTTTTGTTTGATAACGAAACCGAGGCTACCGCATACCTGTTTAACATCAGCTACTATCGACTTCGCGCATACACCTATCCTTTCCAGGATAATTCCGAGGACAGCGACCGCGAGTTTACGCGCAGGGATATTCACTTCAACGACCTCATCGACCTTTATTGCTTTGACCGTCGCCTGCGACTTTTGATATTCAATGCCATAGAGAAAATTGAAGTAGCTGTCAGAGCAAAGATTGTACAGGTCTATGCTGAGTCAACAAATGATAGCCATTGGTATCTGGACCGCTCGTTATATCGCTTCGGCTATGAGGATTTGATGAATCACATCACTGCGGATGTTGCCCGAAGCAATGAAGACTTCATCAAACACTACAAGAGTAAGTATGCCTGTCCTGAAATGCCACCAAGTTGGATGACTCTCGAAGTCGTTTCTTTTGCCATCCTCAGCCGCATGTATCAAGCGTTGAAACTTGATAAACGTAAGGAGTTTATTGCCAAAGCCTTCGGTTTGCCAAAAGTAGCCATATTGGAAAACTGGCTGCACGCCGTTTCCAATTTAAGGAATTGTTGCGCTCATCATAGTCGCGTTTGGAATCGACGGTTTATGGTACACGTAAAGTTACCGTATAACCCAACTTATTCATTTATGGACATAAACACCATAAACGACCTACGTCCCAACAAACTCTTTGCCGTTCTATCCTGCGTTGTGTACATTCTCAACATCATAAGTCCCGGCAACGAGTTTAAGACCAATATCAAGCGGCTGCTCAAATCCGATTGCCGTCTCCTCTCGCTCAAAGATATGGGATTTCCCAAGAATTGGCAATCCCTCCCGGTGTGGATCTAACTCCACACCGCATTTTTCTTTCTCAAAATTTTCAATATAAGATAATTAATCATGAGTGTACTCAACACTCACCTACCCTATCGGTTCAGACTAAAAGCCTCGATGACGAGATGATGAAGACGCCCCGGAGAGGCGCCCCGAGCCATAGCCGGCGCGTTTCTTCATCCCACCTTAGTTGCACTCTGTGTCGACCATAATTTTGGCGGATTCTTTCTGCAGCAGAAATAATTTCGGTAAAATCTTTCTGTCGCAGAAAGATTTTGGCAAATTTCTTTCTCTCGCAGAAATAAAAGCCGTATCTTTGTAAAAAATATTATTATGGTTGATATTGAATTATTAGAAAGAAACATGAAAAGGCGCCTGGCACACATGCCTGAGCGCATGAGACTTTACACCACTGAATATGGCCAGCTCCCCTCAGCCGTAATCATAACCGGCGCCCGCGGATGTGGCAAGTCCACATTCCTTCTATATCATGCGAAGGAGGCGAATATGCTTTATCTGTCGCTTGACAATCCGTTGCTTTCAACATATACGCTGTACAGCATTGTCGAACATATTTTCCTGAACGGATACGATGGCGTTATTCTCGACGAAGTGCATTACGCCGCCGACTGGAGCCGCCATCTCAAAGCCATTTATGATGATTTTCCCGGAAAAAAAATATGGGTTTCCGACTCATCGGCATTAGTGTTGCGCGCAGGAAATGCAGATCTTTCCAGAAGATATGTGGCCATTAAAATGCCCATGATGTCTTTTCGCGAATTTCTCCACATCGAAACAGGCAAGTCGTATGCCACTTATCATTTGGGTGGTGAATTGCCTGTGGCCCCGGATGGAGAAATACTTCGGCTCTTCAATCAGTACAGAAAGCACGGCACTCGCCCATTCTATCAGGAGGGCGATTATGAAAAGCGCTTTTTGGGCGTATTGGACAAGGCGATCTACACCGACATCCCGTTTTTTCTAAACAATATCACCGACAACAATCTGCGCCTGATGACAGCAGTCATCGGCACACTGGCAAAATCCTCTGTTCCACGAATTCAGGTGACATCGCTATGCAACGACTGGGGCATCGGAGCTGGAAAGCTTTATCAGCTGTTGTTCGTGATGGAGCAGGTGAAATTGATAAATGTAGTGCGCCTGCAAAATGACACCAAGGCTCGGAGTGTGGGAGCAAAGATGTTGTATTCCGACCCTTGCGCCTATTGGGTTCTTAATGCCGACAAGGGAACGGAGAGAGAGGCTTTTGTGGTGTTCTGTCTCTTGCAGGCAGGCTATGAAGTCTACGCAATGAAAGACGAGAAGAAGGGTGATTTTTTCATTACAACCAGCTACGAAAGTTTCACGATAGAGGTGGGTGGAGAAAAAAAGATTAGCAAGGGCGCAGATTGGGTGATTCGCGACAATACTGATTTCCCTGCCGGCAAGGCCATTCCTTTCTGGCTACTGGCCATGATGTGGTAGTTGCCGTCGCGGAATTTACAACCTTCTTTACCTGGCTATAATAAGCTGCGTGGGACACGCGGCTATATCCAAGTTTATACAATTTAATGGTTGATGCGTCAACTATGAGGGGCGTGCGGTTGTTATATATATTGAATATGAAAAACGAAGAAAGCACATATCGGATGCCCTATCTGGGCTGCCTCGTGGGCACTGCCTACCACAAGATGCTGAGCCGGCTCGAAGAGGCTCTCGGCCGCGCGGGTGCCGGAATCACGGCGCCGGAATACTTAGTGCTCCGCGCGCTTTACAGCCGCGATGGCCTTCAGCAATGCGAGATAGGCGAGATGGTGGGCAAAGACAAGGCGGCCGTGTGCCGCACGGTGGGCGCGCTTGCCCGCAAAGGCCTGCTGACAACGGAGAGCGTGAGCCGCAAATGCACCCGCGCGTGGCTCACAGCCGCGGGCCGCCAGCTGGAGCCCGTGGTGATGCAGGTGGCCAGCGAGCGCCACGACGAGCTGGCTTCTATGGTGAGCCCGGCCGACATGGCCGTCTTCGAGCGGGTTCTATCCGCAATCGTAAAACAATAATTCATTAACCAAATAACTGAAAGGAAAACGCTATGACTACTATCACAATCTGGAGCGACTTTGCATGCCCTTATTGCTACATCGGCGAGACTCGCCTCGAAAATGCCATCAAGGAGATGGGGCTTGAAAACGACGTGCACATCGACTATCGTGCTTTTGAGCTCGACCCCACGGCATCGAAGGAGGTTGTTTCCACCACCCCCGAGCGCTTCGCCATGAAGTACCGCCTGCCGCTGGCCGGCGCCGAAGAGCAGATCGAGCAGATATCTGCTCTTGGCCGCGAGCTGGGCATCGATTTCAAGTATGCCACCACGCGCTACAGCAATACATTCGACGCCCACAGGCTCATGAAGCTGGCCGAGGCCAAGTACGACTACGCGACCGTGCAGCGCCTCAACCACGCCCTTTTCGATGCCTACTTCACCCGCAATCTCGTGCTGGCCGACCACGACGTACTGCTGTCGGTGGCCCGCGAGGTGGGCATGGACGAGAAGGAAGTGGCCGAGGTGCTCGACTCCGACCGCTACGCCGACGATGTGCGCCTCGACGAACGCGAGGCCGGAATGCGCGGCGTGCGCGGCGTGCCCTACATGATATTCAACGGCGACTTTGCCGTGCCCGGCGCCATGACCACCGAGGGCATGAAGATGGCCCTGGAGCGCGCCCTGCAGCGGCAGAAGGAAAGCGAGGCCGCATCGGCCACGGAACGACCGCACGCATGCGGCCCCGACGGCTGCCGGTTGCTTTAATTCATTGTCTATAAACAAGAAAGGAGCTCACTATGATTAAAGAAATGCAGGTGCGAGGCGTCTTTGCCGAGAACAGCTATTTCTATATCGACCCGCTGAGCCGAGCCGGATTCCTTATCGACCCGGGCGCGCAGGCCGGCCTACTGTTCGAAGCCGTGCAGCGCAACGGCTGGCACATAGAGAAGATTCTCCTGACCCACGGCCATTTCGACCACATGGGAGCAGCCGAAGTGCTGCGCGAGAAGCTGGTGGCACCTATCTACATCTACCCCTCCGACGCCGAATATATGACCGACCCGCGCCTCAACCTCAGCGCCGGCAGCGGGCAGCCCCTGGTGGTGCCCCACTATGAATACCTTCACGACGGCGAGGTGATAAAGCTCAAGGAAAACAACTCCTTCCGGCTGAAGGTGATACACACCCCGGGCCACACTCCGGGGTCGGTGACCTTCTATTGCGAGGCCGAAAATGCGGCATTTGTGGGCGACACGCTCTACGAACACGGCCCCGGCATCACCGACTTTCCCGGCGGCAACCGGCGCGAGCTCGAGGTTTCCATCGTGAACAAGATTCTCCGCCTGCCGCCCGACACCCTCCTGCTATCGGGCCACTCCTCGCCCATCACCGTAGCCGATGAGAGTCGCCTGCTCTTTGGCAACTAACCTTCCAAGAGGCCACCCTCCCCCGGGCGGCCTCTTTTTGTGTATTCAAACCTTTTTGTGCAAAAACAGCGCATCTCCGAAGCGCCGGGGCCTTTTGGAGTGGTCCCTCAGGCCTCGCAGGGCTCGACCTGAGGTTAAGGGACGTCGCATCTCCGACGCTCTCCATTGCTGAATCTCAACAACTTATATATTTCTCTGCGCCTACTAAAGAACAAATACGCGGGGATGCCCGGGAGAGCGGGCCGGAGGTCCGCCCGATGGTTAACCCCGTGCGGGCCGCACGGGGTAGTGTCACGCCATGTGGCAGCCCCGGAGGGGGTGTCCCATCCTCAATGGCCGGTAGGACAGCCCTTCCAGGGCTGTATCTGTTGATATTGCTGCCCCCGGCGACCCGCCGGGGGTTAACCAAAGGGAGGGCCTCCGGCCCTTTCAACAGATAGGCGAGTCGTTCTCTTTCCTTTATGATTTTAGGGCAACGCCCTATCGGGATACTCTGCGCGAGTTTTTTCAAAACCAACTATCCGCTGAATAATTACATGTTGTTTTATTCAGGAAAAAGTACTATCTTTGTAAGTGACATTATTATATCACTTATGCCGTAAATTAGACATTAATGTATAATATTTTATCAGTTGATGAAGCTATGCCGCGCGATGTTGCGTTGCAGCTGGCCGACAGAGTGAAGAAAAGACGGCTGGAGATGAATCTCACCCAGGAGGGGCTGGCGCTGCGCGCCGGGCTAAAACTTCCCACGTATCGACGATTTGAGCGCACCGGCGATATTTCCCTGAAGGGATTGCTCTATATTGCATTCGCTATTAACGCGCTCAGCGATTTCGACTGGGTGTTTGACCACCGGCAGTATCAGACGATAAAAGAGGTGTTGGACGATAAAGAAATAACTCGCAAACGTGGAAAGAAAAATGAATAAAATCACTTCGCTGGAAGTGTGGTGGAGCGACAGTCTTGTGGGGCATCTCGCTTTAACACGCGAGGGCACTTGCGCCTTTGAATATTCGCCCGGGTTCCTTGCTGCCGGCACTTCAATTTCTCCATTCGAGTTGCCGCTGCGCAACGGTGTGTTTTTGGCCGCGCCCCGACCATTCGACGGCGGATTCGGCGTGTTTGACGACTGCCTGCCGGATGGCTGGGGGTTGCTTGTGCTCGATAGATATCTCCGAAAAAGAGGTGTCAACCCTCATAATCTTACGGTTATAGACAGGTTGTCGTTGGTGGGTTCGTCCGGCCGCGGAGCGCTAGAATTCAGGCCGGACAATAGTGTGCAAACCGAAAATAGTAAAGCCGATTTTCAAGAACTGGCCGCTGAAGCAGCGATGATATTGGGTAGCGACGAGTACAATGGCGAAGGCATCGAGGAGTTCCAACGCCGCGGAGGCTCACCCGGAGGTGCCATACCAAAATTTTTCACGCGCTACGACAACAAAGAATGGCTCGTGAAATTCCGAGCCAAAGGCGACCCCAAAAATATAGGCGAAGTAGAATATCGGTATTCGCAGCTCGCAAGGCTATGTGGCGTGGAAATGCCTGAGACGAGACTATTCGACGACAAATATTTCGGCGTGGAACGCTTTGACCGCTCGCACGCAGGGCGGCTGCATGTGGTGAGCGTCGCGGGATTGCTGCGCGCCGACTACCGGATTTCGTGCATCGACTACCTGCACATATTCAAAGCGGGCATAGCTCTCACACACAACGCGGCCGAGCTGTGGAAGATCTACCGCCTTATGGTGTTCAATTATTTGATAGGCAACAAAGACGACCACGCCAAAAATTTCGCATTCATTTATCGCGACGATGCATGGCACTTCGCTCCGGCTTTCGACCTCGTGCCAAGCCACGGAATGAACGGATATCACACCACGACGATAAACGACAATATAAACCCCGCCCGGGCCGACTTGCTGGCCGTGGCGCAAAAAGCCGGGCTCGATGCCGGGGAGGCCGGGAAGGTGTACGATGAAATAAGGGCTATCGTGGGCGGAACTTCCGGGGCGGCGGAGTTGTTTATAAGGTAGAAAAATACTGATGATATGATAAGACTGAATTGTTTTCTGGAAATTGCCGACAGCTCGCTCACGAAGAAGGCTGTCGAGACCGCCGTCGAACTGGTGGAACTCTCGCTCCACGACAAAGGATGCATCACCTACGAGGCTTTCGGCAGCCTCACGTCAGACAATCACATCGAGATAGTCGAAACGTGGGAGAATGAGGAAAGCCTCAAGGCCCACACAAGCTCCGAACATTTCAAGCGGCTGGTGCCCGAGCTGGAAAAGTGCGGCACCCTGACGCTCGAGCGCTTCGATTTCTAAGCGACAGCTACCCTGAATAAAGCAATCGCGCCGGGCAGGAGATTTTGTCTCCGTGCCCGGCGCGAGCTGTGTTGGGCGCGCTGCGCTACAGATAGAGGATCGACACCACGCTGCGGGCGGGGCCGTAGAACAGGCGGGCACGCACCTCACGGGCGCCGGCGGCGTCGACGGGCGCGGTGTAGAGCGGGCTCTCGGGCGTGGGATCGCTGCCGTCGAGGGTGTAGCGTATCTCGCCGGCGCCATAGGCGTCGTTCATCTCAATCTTGCCGCCGGCCGCGGTGCGGATGCCGGGCTGCCGCAGGTTGAAGTTCACGCCCTCCTTGGCCCATCGTGCCATCTCGGCGGTGATGGCGCCGAAGTAGGCGCTGTCGCTGATGGTGGGATGCACCGAATGGCCACGCTCGGCCAGGCCCAGCAGGCGGGGGAAGATGTAGCGCTCCACCATGGCATCGTTGCGCACGGTTTCGGCGAAGAGCTGGGCCGAGATGCCGGCCACGTTTTTCTGCAGCTCCTCATCGCCGGGGCAGAGACGGTCGACGGTGGCGTGCAGGGGCTTGAACTCGTCCACGAGGCCGCCCCACACCAGGCCGGGCTCCTCGGGGTGCGAGGTGGGTGTCTGGTCGAAATAGAGATAGTCGACATTGCTGAGAATCAGCGGATAGCCGCTCGCCGCAATCTGGCGGCCTTTGTCGCCGGCGTTGGTCCAGCAGTTCACGGCGGCCATCAGCGGCGCCACGCGGCTGTTGTAATCCTCCGGGTGGCCCAGGGCCACTTCCTGCCAGCCCCCTATCTTGATGCCGCGCTCGGCGGCAAGGGCGGCCACGCGGTCGACAAAGCGCGCGTGCAGCTCTTTCTGGTCGGTCATGCCCTCGCGCGCCATGAGCTCGCGGGCGGCCGCGCTACCGTTCCACGCGCCGCGGGGCACCTCGTCGCCACCGATGTGCACGGCCGGAAGCTCCACGCCGGCCTGCGCATATAGATCTTTGACGCCATCCAGCACTATGCCCCAAAATTTGTAGGGACCTTCGAGCGCCGGGTTCATGATATTGTCGTGGAAAGCCTGTGCCGAGGTAAACTCCGAGCTGTCGCCGGGCTCGATGAGGCGCAGCGAGCCGTCGCCGGTAGCGCGATAGCGCTGCTCCATGGCCATGATAGCCGCACGGCTGTGGCCCGGGCTGTCAAACTCCGGAATCACGGCCACGCCCAGCGAGTCGGCATATCGCAGCAGGTCGACAAACTCGGCGGCAGTGTAATAGCCGTTGGCCGGTGTCGAGGCATCGTCCGGGTTGCCGTTGCCGCTGTATATCTGCTTCAGGAAAGGCACCTCGTCGGTGGTGGTGTAGCCGCGGCGCGAGCCCACGGCGGTGAGCTCGGGCAGTGCGGGCAGCTCCACGCGCCAGCCCTCGTCGTCGCCCAGGTGGAAGTGGAGCACGTTCAGGCCGTAGCGCGACATCAGCCCTACGAGCTTTTTCATCTCCGCCGGGCCGGTGAAGTTGCGCGCCACATCGATCATGAGGGCGCGGTAGGGCAGGTCGGCCCAGTCTTCAATCACGGCCGCCGGCACGCGGCCCGAGGCATCGGCCGTCTCGGCCATGCGGCGCTCGAGCATGGCGCGCACCACGCCGGTGCGGGGATTGTTGGTGACCACGCGGACGGTGTCGCGCCCCACGGTGGCCTTGTAATAGTCGTGGCGCGGGTCGTCGCAGCTCTCGAACACCCACGCACGGGGCACCGTCACCATCTCGCCCGTGAGCTCGATGCTCTTGGGCGTGGGAATGGCGGCGTAAGCTCCGGGGCGCTCGGCCGAACGCAGGCTGTCGTTGATGGCATAGGCCTCAGGACCGTAGATCATGCCGTCGGCACCACCCTCGCCGGCCTGGCGCCATTGCGCCGGAAACTCCGTGATGGGGTGCACCACGTTGCGGGCCTGCACGGGCTTGCCGCCGGCCACCAGGTGCATTCCGTCAGGCGCATAGGAAGCGTGGAGCATGGCACCGCGGGTGCGGATATCCACCACCACGGTGTCGCCAGGGGCTGCCTGCGCGAAGCGCGGCGACCCTATGGCGAAATAGCCCGGCAGCAGCTCGATGATAGTGTCCTGTGGGTCTACGGCCTCAAGCGGACGCTTGAACTGGCAGAACGCCACGCGCTCGTAGGGCTCGCCGGCCACCACCGTGAAGCGCTGCACGTAGTAGCGGCCCGTGCTGTCGGCCTCGTTGCCCAGCGTCTGCCACTCGATCACATTTTCCGGGCGCGATGTTGCGCACGCCCACACACCGGCCGCCACGGCCAGCAGTGCAAATGCTTTTTTCATACCTTTTTTATCCTAATATCCTTCACTAAAAATAGAAAAATTCACTTTCCCGCAAATTTAACACTTTTATCCGAACCCCAAAGAAGAATAACCCCCAAAAACCACGCAAACACGCCACCTCCGCCCAAAACTCACCCAAAACTATCGAAATGTTTGTGCACCCCTGTTTGGTATTGTGAAAAATTAGCCGTATATTTGCAGCGGATTAATGCGCATTAATTCGAGACATAGTTAACAAGAGGCGTTATGCCCATCATCTTGTAGTAGAGAAGCGTCGGAAACTTACTCACGTATGCAAGAGGTTGGCCTGACTGTCTCCACGCCATATAGCGTGGAGCTGTCTATTCCACATCTGCATACAAAGGTAATCCGACCACCTTCTACTTAAGGCGTGGCATAGCAGTCCACGCTTCTTTCATTTTCTCATGGTCGATGGGCTGTAAGACCGCCAAATCATCGCAATGCGCATGAAGAAATTCCTTCTTTTTGTCATGGCAATGCTTGCATGTGTCGTTTCCTACGCGGCATCACCCAATTTGCAGGACATTACCCTGACAAGTAATAACGGTGGTACATTGGACTTTTATGCTGACCGCAGCAACAAAGTTGTATACCATGCTGCCGGAACTAACTATTCCCGTGGTGGAACATTCTACCTGGGCTCCGTAATTAACTCAGCCAATGGCTACGTCGAGGCACGATTCTCGATTGAATTACCCATGAGCTACGGCAATAAAGAGATGTCCGGTACGATTTACTATCGCAATTCCGACGGTCACGTGTTCAATGTCACCTTGGACGGCACTATGTACAAATCATCTTCGCGAACGATAGTTTCAAGAAGAAGATAAATCCTTCCCTAAAGAAAATGAGCTGCTTCCCGTAGGCAGCTCATTTTTTTTATGCCCGGCTCAAAAACCGGCAGAATTGAATATTTCACAGCCACAGGCAGAAACAGAAAAAACGCGCTCTTCGGCGCGTCTTTATACACGTTTACCGGATTGAGCAGCTATTCATCGAATTGGTGATTGAAAAGGTAAAAAACTCGCGCGGAGGCGCAGAGAATTATTTAATTTACTGTGACATAAGGATTGGCGATTGGCAGCGACGCATTTCCCTTAGCCTCAGTTAGAGTGAGGTTTCTCATTATATCGGACACTACAAGAAACTACAAACTCTGCTCAACCGAACAGTTCCGAATGGCTACCTAATCGTATGAGCCTCACTACTTCAGACTCTTCATCAAACCATATCAAAAGGTAATCGCTTTCTATGTGGCACTCCATGTAACCAGCGAATTTTCCGACCAGCATATGTGCGTGATATTCAGGTGGTATGGGCTTTCCTCTACGCAGATACTCATCCACGAATTCATATAGCAAACGCAACTTTTTGGGTTGATTGGAGTATCGTTTCAAGTCTTTCTTGAAACTTTTCGCCGCCTTAATCTCCCTCATTCATCAAGAGATTTTAAAAAAGAGTCATAATTTGACATATCTACTGTTGTGAGAGTGGATACGTCTTCCGACTCTTTCATTGCCGCAAGGGTAGCTGCGTTAGGAGTGTTAAAAACCACATCCATCAAAATTGTCTCTACAAAGTTGTTAAGACTGCGATTATCTCTTGATGCCAACATCTTGAGTCTGTCCAATAATTCGGTGCGTAGACGAAACATGGCCGACTTTCTATTTATTACCGATTCCATAGTGATATCATTAATACTGCAAAGTTATATGTTTTTCATATCATAAACAAATAATTTCAACAAAAGTTGCTTCAGGGGTGGGCGCACGGGGAGCACAGTTGGCCGAAGGGACTTTCTTGCAACGCCGTGGACGTAAAATTACGAAGTCTCATGCGAGATAAGGCGCATCTCCGGGGCGCACCCATGGGATAATCCGGCTCGCATGACCCCGCTCGGGCTACGCCCTCGGGGGCCGCTCGCCGAATTATTTATAGATGGGCCGTGAACCGCGGGGTGCGCTACGCTTACCCCACGGCTTACACTCGGGACGCGCTCGCCGGCGCGTCATTATACGTGTTTAGCGGAGACTGTTTCTCCCTCTTTATTCTTTAAGCGATTTTAAAAATGAGTCAAAATTGCTCATTTCCACCGTAGTGAGCGCGGTTTCATCTTCTGCTTCCTTCATTGCATCAATGGTAGCGGCGTTGGGCGCATCTAATATTCCTGACGCGCGAAGCATTTCCGCGCTGTTTTTTCGATCGCGATTGTCTTGTGCTGAGAGTTGTTTGGGGCGGTTCATTTCCGGTAATGGTTTTTCAGGGGCGGGCGGATCCGTGGCTCTTTCTTCCGCGCACCACCCTGTATTTTAATCGGTCAATATTAACCGGCGAGCGCACCTCCGAGGGCAGAGGCTCGTCGGAGGAATGAGCTCACCGGCACACTTGTTTTTCTGAGCGATCTGTTACTGAACCGCTTTCATGACTCTGCCATCGCTGTAGCGAACTACAACGAGGCCCTTATATGACTGGTCGACAGGACGGCCGGCCATGTCGAAGCGGGCGACGATATCGGCACCTGTATTTTCCACTGCGCGTATGCCACTTTGACCACCTTTAAGGCTCACGAAACGGCTCCACACGGCATCATTCTTATAGGCCTCGAGACTTTCTGCCGGCACCTCAACCTCAATCGTTGCGAATTGGGTTTCGGTGGGCATGCCTATCTCCGGAGGCTCAGGATTTAGACTCGTCAATTTGCCAAGCACCGGTAAGTCTGAAAGACTGCGCGTGGCATCTCCCAGGCTGAGCGACTGAAGCTGCTCGCCCAGTGTGAGCTCCCGAAGGCTCTCGCAATTCATATCTGCACCCTCAAAACCTCGGCCAAGATACATACTTTCAACACTGCGAGACCATGTAATTTCACCATCCGCATCTATGGTGACGTCACCGTCCTCTACTATAATAGTCTTAATAGCATTTTCTGCGAAGGGACTACCTTCATTAGATTCGATGCTCTTTGTGCCCGGGCCTAAAGTTAGTTCTCCGAGCTGATTGCTGTCAGAGAACATCCCGCTCCAGATGTCACAGTTCACATAGGCTGTTTTTATATTGCGACAACCTGAAAATACACTTTCGCCATGATAAGGGATATAGTCACTCATTATCTTTACTTCTTCAATGCCCTCACACCCCAAAAAGCACGATTGCGCTATGCTCCTTACATTAACCGGAATTTCAATATATTTTAAGTTCGGGCATAAAATAAAGCACATGAAACCCAAAGATGTAAGTGACTTTGATAATGAGATTGACTCAAGATTTTCGCACCCACAAAAACAGAAGTCACCAATGTCTAAAACTCCATCCGGTATTATTACTGATGTCAGACTCGAACAATATTCAAAACAATATCCCTCGATGTGTTGCAGAGAAGCAGGGAGTTCTATTGATTTCAGATTACTGCAATTTAGGAAACAAGATTGTTCCAAACTCGTAAGAGAGGGAGGCAGATCTATTGTGGTAAGACTGGAACAATTGCTGAAACAAGATGGACTAAGACTTGTTACAGAAGCAGGGATTTCTATGCTGGTAAGACTGCTGCAGCCGTCAAAGCAATAGTTGAGAATAACTGTCAGCGCATCGGAAAGGTCTATATTAGTCAGACTCTTACAATCTCTGAAGCACATCCATCCCAAATAGGTAACTGTGTTGGGCATTTCAACCGTGATAAGTCCAGTACACCCTTCAAAACAATTGGATGGCAAGTGAGTGACACCATCAGGTATCCTTATTCCGGTCAGATTGCTGCAAGAGTAAAAGCAACGATTCCCTAAGGACGTTACTGAATTGGGAATCTCGATGGCGGTCAGATTTGTGCAGTTGTAGAAACACTCGTCGGGTAAACCGGTAATAGAATTGGGCAAGCTTACGGAAGTAATACCACAAGAACTAAAGCAAGATATGCCCAAAGATGTTACCGAGTTAGGGATTGTAACGGAGGTCACCTCGGAGTTAGACTCGAAGCAGTTATCGGCTATCTCCACTACCGCGTAGGTTTGGTCGTTGTAGGTGACCGAAGCGGGAATCACGACGTCGCCGCTGTACTGGTCGGGATGGCTCACGACGGCACAGGTGAGGTCTTCATCCGACCTGACTTCGTAGGCAATCCCGCCTACAATGAAGTCGGCAGCGCGGGCTGCGACACTCACGACGAGCATCACCAGCACGAGCACAAGCTTTTTCAGAGTTGCATTCATTTTTCAATGGTGTGCCGCGGTCTTCCCCTCCTTGGCGGTAATGGTTGAAACGGAAAAGCGCAGGAATCTGTATCTGTTGCCGTCCTACGTTTCGAGGCTTCTCGCATTGCCCTGTCTATGTCGGACGGCAACTGCAGAAGCCCACGCCATATATGCAATTCGTGCTCCGGCACGTATCTCTCGCGAGACGGCGCGCCGGTGCAGCCTGTTACATATCCACGGACATCTACCGTTGCTCAATCCTTGACACAGACATGAAATTTTGCGAGAATTTCGAAACGTCAAGAATCAGCGCGGATAAACGCTTTTATAGTAAAATGTCTGCCGACCCACCCGCATGGCCCACGACCGGGACTTCTGCAGGGCGGTCTGCATTGGCAAAATTATACAAACATTTTGATTTATCCAAAAAATGCAGAAAAAAACGCACGCAGCGGAGGCTGTAAAACAAGGATTGGCGAGCTTCTAATATGCCAATTACCTCCTTAAATACAGCTGATTATATATTTCTCTGCGCCTCTGCGCGAGGCTTCCGATAATGTAACGGCGTGTTGCGGGCGCGCCGCTTTAAGGGCGGTTCATTTTCGAGAAGGGTTGCTTCAGGGGCGGGGAGCACGGTCTTTGGCGGGGACGGGGGCGTAGTCGATGCGGCGGAGGAAGGTGGTGGCCACGGAGTCGGGCATGCCCTGGCGGGCGAGCACGGCGGGGAGGTCGTTCCAGGTGGCGTCGAAGGCGTCCAGGCGGCGGATGGTTGCGCCGGGATTGGCAGCGAGGGCCTCGGCCACGGTGCCCATGGCGGCGAGTTCGTCGCCGTGGGTGTCGAAGCCGTGATACTTGATGTACTCGATGGCATCGGCGGCGCGTCTCATGCGCCCGATGGTGCCGTCGGTTTCCAGGAAAGGCTCTTCAAAGGTGAGGAGCACCTGTGTAAGGCTGCTGGCATCAAGGTCATTGAGGTCTACCTCCACTGCCAGCTCCTTGCCATCGTAGCGCCATGCCAGAGGAATGTCCCTCTTCCTGTTATGGACACCCGCTGCATCTTCTCTGAGAATCACTTCCTGCGGGGGCCGTGTGGCGAGCACCCGGAGGGTGTAGGAGCGCTTTTCGGGAGCACCCTCATAGGGAATGTAGGTGGGCGGAATGTTAATCACCATTTTCTTCTTTCCATTATGAGGGTATACCGAATATTTATGAGTTTCGACATTTACTGTCGCATGGCGCGGGTCGCCGGCGGGCGTGTCGCCCATATCTTCGTATATATCGAACTCACCATGCCTGTCGTCGCCGGCGGGATACACCGTGAGCACGAGGCGCTCGGGATTGGCATCGAGGCGGTTCACCTCGGGGCCGTAGCCTGGCAGGATGCTGCCGCTCTTGACATACACGCCGTACTCCGACGGCGCGAAGCGCCGCTTGTGCACGCCACCCTGCAGCAGCGTGCCGGTGGCCTCCTCGTACCACTCGCCGTCGGGCAGCCACACGTCCATCTCGGCATACCCGCCGTCGCCGGCTGGCACCGTGACGGGCGCGATGAGCATGTTGTCGCCGAACATATACTCGTTGCGATACTCATAGGCCTCCGGCGCCTCGGGCCACTCGTAGTAGAGCGGGCGGCACAGCGAGATGCCCGTCTTGGTGGCCTTGGCAGCCATGGAGTAGATATAGGGCACCATGGCGTAGCGGCGGCGCACGGTGGCGCGGATGATGTCGCGCCACTCGTCGCCGAACACCCAGGGCTCCTTGTTCAGCGCCGGGTCTTTGCTGCTGTGGGTGCGCATGATGGGGCTATAAGCGCCGAACTGCAGCCAGCGCACGTACATCTCGGGGTCGATGGGGTCGCCCTTGTGCTTGGGCAGATGGCCGCCTATGTCGTGGCTCCAGTAGCCGTAGAGCACGTTGGAGGCCGTGGAGGTGAAATAGGGCTGATAGGCCAGCGACTCCCACGATATCACGGCATCGCCGGAGAAGCCCACCTGATAGCGGTGGTTGCCCAGGCCGCCCCAGCGGTGATAGAGCAGCGGGCGGCGGCGGCCCTGCCGCTCCATGTCGGTGAAGAAACAGTGGTTTATCCACCAGGTGTTGTCGAGGCCGGTGAGCACCGAGTCCTTGAGGTGCTGCTGCCAGTCGAGCCACCAGAAGTCCACGCCCTGGCGCTCCATGGGGTGGAGCATGGCGTCGAACATGGCCTTCATCCGGGCCTTGTCCGACCCTATCCAGGCTATGTGGCTGCTGTCCGGCAGGCCCAGCTGTGCGGCGATGGCGGCGTGGGGCTCCTCGTAGGGGGCCACGCCGTCGGCCGGGTGCAGGTTGAGGGTGGTCTTGATGCCGCGGCTGTGCATGTGGTCGAAGAAAGCCTCCGGCGAGGGAAAGAGCGAGCGGTTCCAGGTCCAGCCCGTCCAGCCGCCGCGGCCGGGGTCGGTGTAGTGCCAGTCCATGTCCACCACCACGACGTCGAGGGGGATGTCGTAGGCGTCGAACTTGTCGACGAGGCGGCGCAGCTCGCTGTCGCTGTAGGCCCAGTAGCGCGACCACCAGTAGCCGAAGGCGTAGCGAGGGGGCAGCGGGATGCTGCCGGCTATGAGCGTGAAATCGCGCAGCGCGGCCTTGTAGTCGTGGCCGTAGGCCATGAAATACCAGTCCTGGCCCGGGGCACCCTCGCGCTCCTTCACCCAGGGCACGCCATCGGTGCCGCCGTCGTCGAAGAGATAGTTGTCCGAGTCGTCGATGAAGGTCCAGCCGTCGGTGGCCAGCAGGCCGTCGTCGAGCTCGCGGCGCTCGCCCAGCTTCATATCCTGCACCCAGGTCTGCGTCTGCACGTCGCCCTCGAGGCCGTCGAGCGTGCGCGTGGTGCCCTTGAGGTTGCCCTTCGGCTTGTCGCCGGGGCTCCACTCAAAGGACGGCTTCATCTTGCGAGCGGAGCGAATGACCAGGTTGGAGGCCGTGAAGGGGCCGAAATTCTTCTTGTATTTCACCACCATGCGGGGCGTGGTGATGGTCACGGTGGAGGTGGTCTCGTCCACCGTGTATTTCGTCTCGGGATACTCGCGGTTCACCACCAAGAGCGAGGGCGCGTCGGTGAAGACGCCATCGGGCTGCCACTCCATGCGCACCACGCCGTCGGCTATCACCGTGAAGCGCGTGGTGGCCGACTGGTAGGCCACATTTCCGGCCTGTGCCGCCACGCACGCCGCAGCGGCACAGAAAGACAGTATCAGTCTGTTCATCGTGCGCGGGGTTTACTTACCGAATTTCCACCAGTCCACATCGAAGAGCTCGCCGTCGCCGCCGCGGAACAGCAGATACACGTCGTGCACGCCCGTGGCCTGCGCGGCATCGGTGTGCACGGCCGTGCTGTATTCGAGTCGATGGGGGTCGGTGGCCACGCGGGCCAGCAACGGACCACCCAGGCGGTCGAGATACACCTCCACGGTGCCACCGTCCTTCACGGCCTCGAAGGCCACGTCGAACACCGCCGGGGCCGCGTCGCCGAAATCGACGTCGCGCACACACAGCCAGTCGCCGTTGTTCACGCGCGTGATGTAGTGATGCCGGCCGGCGGTGCGGTCGGTCTTCAGACCGTAGCTCTCGGCCATGGTCTCGGCCTCGACGCGGCTGTAGGGGTCGAGCGTGGCGATGCCGCGGATGCGGCCGCCCGTCTGGGGAATGAAGGGGATGGAATCGCCCTGCCACTCAAATTCTTCTATCACCGTGGCACGGCGGAATCCGCCGCCGTTGGGAGCCATGCCATTGTGGGTGAACATGAAGTTGCGGCCGCCTACCTCGATGCTGCCGCCGTGGATGGTGAAGCTGCCGGGAGCCTCGTCCATGATGCGGCCGCAGTAGGTCCATGGCCCGTTGATGTCGCGGGCGCGGGAATAGGCCATGTGCTCGGGCACGCCGCCGGCGGCATACACTATATAATAATAGTCGCCGCGGCGGAACACCCAGGGACCCTCCTCGTAGTTGGTCTTCTCCTTCATGGTGTTGGTGGCATAGTCGCGCTTGAGGCGCATGGGGCCGAAGGCGGCGGGGTCGTTCAGGCCGGGCACCTCGCGCACCTCGCCGGCCAGCGACACCATGTCGGGCGCCAGCGGCGCATACCACAAGCCGTTGTTGCCCCAGAAGAGCCACGCACTGCCGTCGTCGTCGATGAACACACTCGGGTCGATGAAGCCCAGCGTGCCGGTGGCCAGCGGCGCGCCGGCGCCGTCCACATAGGGACCCTCCGGACTCGGAGCCACGGCCACGCCTATGGCATGCATCCCGGGGTGCGACAGGTCCTCGGCGCAGATGTACCAATACCAGCGGCCGTCGCGCTCCACCGCCTGCGATGCCCAGGCGTTGTCGCCCTTGCGCGCCCAGGCGAAGGTCTCGGTGCTCAGGGGCACGCCGCGGAATGTCCAGTTCACCATGTCCGTGGAGGAGTAGAGCAGCCAGTCCTTCATCTTGAAATACTGGGCGTCGTCCTCGTCGTGGTCGACGAAAAGATAGATGGTGTCGCCGTGCACGTAGGGGGCGGGGTCGGGGGTGAATGCGGTGGTGATGACGGGGTCGGAGGCGGCGGCGCCGAGAGCACACAGCGCTGCGGCCGCAAGAAGTATTTTTCTCATTGTCGTATGTGTGGTTTCAATCGGTGGTTCGGAATATCAGCACGCTGCCGTCGAGGCGGTCGGGGCGGCAGCCGGGGCTGTCGGCGCTGTAGGGCGCGCCCGTGCCGGGCACGATGGCCAGGTAGCGGCCGGTGAGCTCGGAGAGCAGCATGCACTCGCCGCGCAGCATGTCTTGCCACACGAATTGCGATGCCGCCCCCTGCTCGTCGGGCGTCACGCGCACGTCGGCCGAGAGGCCCCGGCCCACCACGGTGAGGAATCCGCCGCTCTCGGCCTCGAGGGCCACGCGCCCCATGCCGCGGTCGTGCACGCGGAAGCGCGTGCGCTCGCCGCCGGCATCGCCGGTGGCGTGCAGCATGCCGTGGGGGCTGGCCCATGCCACGCTGCCGTCGGCCTTGTTGGTGAAGGTGACGGTGCGCCCCAGGGGCAGGTTGGCCGAGCGGTCGGCCATGGGCTCGTCCACCGTGAAGTCGTCGAACTCGGCATAGCCCCCTCGGGCGCCGGCCACGCTGTTGTAGGCGTACAGCGCATAGCGGCTGCCCTGGAAGGTCTTGAGCTGATAGGGCAATGCTATCTCGGCGCCGGTGTCGGTAAAGGTGGCGCCGCCGTCGGTGCTGTAGGCCAGGTTGGCCACGTCGCGGTCGAAGGTGCCGCTGGCCCGCAGCACGATGCTTGAGGTGCCGGCCGGCAGCGTGTCGAGGTCGGTGGTGGCATCGTCGGCCATGGTGTAGCGGCGCACGATGAGGTCGCGGCCGTCGCGCACCACGCCCAGCGAGGCATAGGGGATGTCGAGGAAGGCTATGCCGGCCTCGTCGCCGTCGCGCAGGCCGGCGGTGTAGAGGGTCACGGTGGCCGAGGATTGCGGACCAATCACGCGCTGCGTCAGCGTGTTGCGGGCGCGCAGCAGGTCGCTCGCCTGCGAGGCGTCGATGCGCAGGCGCCCCTTGTGCAGGCGCCAGTGCTTCGGGTCGGGGTTGTGGTTCCACTGCCACACGGGCTGCAGCGCCGGGCCGTTAAAGTCGTCGCTGCGCACGTAGGGCGCGGCGGGCGCCTCGCCCTGCACGGGCTTGGTCCAGGTGCGCGGCGTGCGGCCGGGGTTGCCGGGCAGGCCGAAATAGGGCCAGCCGTCGCTCCAGGTCACGGGCGAGATGCAGAAGGTGCGCCCGATGCTGTGGAAGTCGGTCATGCTGAAGCCCCACCACTCGCCGTCAGGGGTCTGCACGAGGCCTCCCTGGTGCAGGGGCACGGCGCCCTGATAGTTGCCGCCCGAGGGATGAATCACAAACTTGTCGCCCTTGTGCGGCAACGCGCTTCCCATGCCGCTGCCCACGCCGCTCACGCCCGTGAAGCCCTGCTCGCCCATGGTCTCGTGGGCGCTTATGGTCACGGTCTCGTAGGGGCCGGCGATATTGTCGGCGCGCGCGCATGTCATGCGGCCCACGGGCGAATAGTTGGCGCTGATGATGTAGTAGCGGCCGTCTATTTTATATATGTGATGGCCTTCGCCCATGGTGTTTCCGGCGGGAATTATCACCTGCTCGGAGCCTTCGACGATGCCGCTGAGGTCGGGTTTCAGCTCCACCATGCGCACGCAGTCGTAGCCGTAGACGGCATATACGCGGCCGTCGTCGTCGAAGAGCACCGACGAATCGTGGATGGTGAAACCCGCAGGCGTGTGGCGCCAGGGGCCGGCCGGATTCTCGGCCGTATATATCTGTGTGCCTGTGCCGTTGATATTAGAAATCACATAGAACATGCCGTCGTGATACCTGATGCACGGCGCCCAGATGCCGCCGCCGTAGCGCTCCTGCCCGTCGGCCAGGTCGAAGGCCGGCCCGAAGTCGAGGCGGTCGGTGCAGTAGCTCAGGAAATGCCAGTTCACGAGGTCCTTGCTCTGCAGTATCACCACTCCAGGCACGGTGTGCATGGTGGTGCCGGCCATGTAGAAGGTGTCGCCCACGCGTATGATGTCCGGGTCGGAAAACTCGTCGTAGAGAATGGGATTCGTGAAGGTGCCGTTGCCGTTGTCGGCTGTCCACGATGCGGCGCCGGCGGGCATGGCTGCAAAGGCGGCCGCTGCGGCCACTATCAGTTGTTTCAGCATGGTATCAGTCTAAAAATATATAAGATTTATAAGATTTATAAGACTTATAAGATTTATAAGATTTACGATTCGGTTTATTTAATCACGGCGAGGCCGCCGCGGGCTGTTTCCTTGTAGAGCGAGGGGATGTCGTGGCCCGTCTGCTTCATCACCTCCACGATGCGGTCGAAGGTCACGGAGTGGCGGCCGTCGCTATAGGCAGCGTAGAGGTTGGCGTCGAGGGCGCGGGCGGCGGCATAGGCGTTGCGCTCGATGCAGGGAATCTGCACCAGGCCGCACACCGGGTCGCACGTGAGGCCCAGATGGTGCTCCAGGCCCATCTCGGCCGAGTATTCAATCTGGGCGGGTGTGCCGCCGAAGAGCTGCGATGCGGCGGCCGCGGCCATGGCGCAGGCCACGCCCACCTCGCCCTGGCAACCCACCTCGGCGCCACTCACGCTGGCGTTGAATTTCACCACGTTGCCGAAGAGGCCGGCCGTGGCCAGCGCGCGCAGGATGCGCTGCTCGCTGAAGCCCTTGGAGTGGTGCAGGTGGTAGAGCACGGCCGGAATCACGCCGCACGAGCCGCAGGTGGGAGCCGTGACAATCTCGCCGCCGGCAGCGTTTTCCTCGCTGACGGCCAGCGCATAGGCATAGATGAGACCGCGGCTGCGCAGGCTCTGGTTGTAGCCCGCGGCGTGCACGTAGTAGCTCACGGCCTTGCGGCGCACGCCCAGGCCGCCGGGCAGCACACCCTCGGCCTCGATGCCGCGCTCCACGGCGCTTTTCATCACGTGCCACACACTGCGCAGATAGTCCCAGATGTCGGGCTCTTCGTACATGTCCACGTACTCCCAGTAGCTGCGGCCGCTCTCCTCACACCAGCGCAGGATGTCGGCTATCTTCGTGAGCGGATAGATGCTGCGGCCCGGGGTGCGGGTCTCGCCTTCCTCCACGATGTCGCCGCCGCCAATGCTGTAGTAGGTGCGCTCGGCGGCCGTGGAGCCGTCCTGCCGGAAGGCGCGGAAGGTGATGCCGTTGGTGTGGAAGGGCAGCACGGTTTCGGGCGCCCAGAGTATCTGCGCGGGAGCCACGGGCTGCAGCACGTCGAGCACGGCGGCATCGGTGAGGTGGCCGCGGCCGGTGGCGGCCAGGCTGCCGTAGAGCGTCACCTCAAAACGCGCGGGCGCTTCCCCGCCGAGAGTGTCGAGGAAGCGCTGTGCGGCCTTGCGCGGGCCCATCGTGTGGCTGCTCGACGGGCCCCGGCCTATTTTATAGAGTTGCTTTATCGACTCCATCGCGCCGGTCAGAAACGGAATCCGGTGCTGAGCACTATGGTATTCACGTTCTCGTCCAGCGAGCCGGAGGGGGCGATGTTGCCGTCCCAGTCGGTGAAGCAGTGGTAGGTGGAGCTGCGTTTCTTATACACATAGGCAGCGTCGATATACCACGACTGGTAGCGGTAGCCGGCGCCCACGCTCACGGAGTTCACGGCCTTGTTGAACACGTAGGAGGGATCCGTTCCGGAGGTGTAGACCTGCATGGCGCCGTCGGCTGCCTGCGACTTCACGGCCGAGCCCTGCCAGGCGTAGCCTGCGCGGAGGCTGAACTGCGGCGTCACGCGGTATTCTACGCCCACGCGCAGCGAGTTGGCGGCCTGGTAGTAGTCCTTGATGTCCTGGTTCACGTAGTCGGCCGATACGAAGTCGCCGTACCACTGTCCCTGGTGCTTCATGGTCATGTCCGGGAAGGCGGTGCGCTCATAGTCGAGGCTCACGATGGCCTGACTGCCTATCACGCCTGCCACGCCCACGTTGAAGCGCCAGGGCGAGTTGAGGCGCGAGTCGAAGTCGGCTTGGTCGGTCTCCTCATAGCCCTTGAGCGCGCCCAGGGCGGCGTTGTCCGGGTTGAAGTTGTAGTCCACGGCGCCTATGGCTGCGTGCTGCAGGCTCCACCAGGTGGGGGTCTTCACGGCGAAACCTATGCGGAACTCGTTGATGGGGCGCACGATCACGCCGAAGTTGAGGTTCCAGCCGGTGCCGGTCACGTGCTGCGAGTTGCTCAGGGTGAACTCGGCTTTGCCGGGGGCCAGGCGACCGCTCTCGGTGGCTATCTCGGCGCCGCCGATGCTTTCGTCGTAGGCCACGTCGCGGGTGTAGCTCAGGTCGGTGACGCCTATGTTCACGCCCCAGCTCACCACGTCGCTCACGTTGCCGCCGAAGCTGAAGTTGTATTCATCGACGTAGCCGCGCTCACGCGAGTAGAAATAGCTGTCGGCCACGCTGCCGGGCTTGAACAGGCCCTGATAGTTGGTGCCGGCGGAGTTGTTGGGGTTGATGAGATAGCTGTTGTAGGCCAGGATGCTCAGCCAGTCTTCGCTGCTCTGGGCATAGGGGTTGTAGCCGTCGCCGAAGCCCAGGTCGCCGTAGGGCACGCCGTTGGTGAAGGCGGCCACATAGTTGGAGAGCGATGTCGACAGCGACGGTGCGTAGCCGTCGATTATGCGGTCGAAGGAGGTGAGGCGGTTGTAGTTGGCGCCCCAGGCGAAGGTGCGCATGGCGCCGTCGAGGCGCACCACGCCCACATAGCCGAAGTTGTTGCAGGCAGCCGTGGTCTTGCTCTGCGAGGCGTCGATGGTCTTGAAGTTGTGGAAGCCCACGTCGAGGGTGGCGCCTATCTCGCTGCTGCGGTACACACCCAGCGATGCGGGGTTGAGGGTCACGGCCGAGAGGTCGCCGCCCAGGGCGGTGAACGCGCCGCCCATGCTCATGAAGCGGGCGGTGCCGCGCAGGTCGGTTTGCGACAGTGTATAGGCATCTGTAGCGCTCTGCGCCAGGGCCATAGCCGGAATTGCAGCGGCCAGGGCCGGGAGTAGGATTTTCTTCATATTGTGGAGTGAGTTGAAATCGTGCAAAATAACAACGATTTTCCGGGCCGTTTTGTTCCGGAAAATCGTGTCAGGACTCAAATATTATCGGCGCCCGCGACCTCCGCCGCCGCCATGGCTGCCGCCACCGCTGTGGCCGCCGCCGCTGAAACCGCCGCCGCTGCTGCGGCCGCTGCCGAAGCTGCTGCCCGAGCTGCGCGTGCTCGACGACGATGAGCTGCTGCTGCGCGAGGTCGAAACCGACGAGCTGCGCGTGCTCGACGAGCTCGATGAGCTGCGGGTGCTCGACGTGCCGGAGGGCGTGCCCTTGATGCGGGTAGTCGAGTTCACGGTCGTGCCTGCAGCGGAGGAGCGGCGGGTCGACACGCCGGTGGAGGGCGTGGTCACAACCGAGCCGGGACGGGCCGAGGAGGCTGTGCCCATCGTGCTGCCGGGCCGGCGGCTGCTGATGGTGGTGCTACCGGGGCGCGAGGGCATGCGGTTGCCCGCGGTGGCCTGGGTGGTGCCGGTGCCGTAGCGGCCGCGGCCGGTGGTGGTGATGCCGCTGCCGGGGCGCGCGGTGCTGCCGGGGCGCACTGCGCTACCCGTGCCGGCGATGCCGGATGCGCCGGGGCGCAGGCCCGACACTGCGTGGCTGCCGCTGCTGCCGGGGCGATGGGTGGAGGCTACGCCGCCGCCCGTGGCGGGGCGATGGGTGTTGAACGAGCCCGGGCCCGAGGGGCGCCATGCCAGCTGCGGACCGTGAGGACCGCCCCAGCCCCAGCCGGGACCGCCCCATGCGGGGCCCCAGCCCCACGAAGGACCCCATCCCCAGGAGGGACCCCATCCGCCGGCCCAGCCCCAGTAGGGGTCGTACCAGCCGCCCCAGCCTATGCTCCAGTTCCAGGTGGGACCCCAGCTCCAGTTGAACCAGGGATTCCAGTAGGAGGAGTACCACGACGCGGGCGAATACCACGAGTAGCGCCAGCCCCACGAGGGTCCCCACCAGTCCCAGGGGTCGATGTCTATCACATTGACGTTGAGCACCACGGGGTCGGTGGCATAGTAGTATTCCACAAATTCGTCGTCGTCGCTTTCGGCCACGATGTCGGGGTTGTGGAAGCGCTCGATGCGGCGCGTGTAGGCGAAGTCGTCGCCCGCGGCGGTGGTGGCGGCCGAGTCGGGAGCGATGGCGTCATATCCGCCGCGGCGGTTGTATTCGTCCACGCTCATGTTCAGGCCGCTGCCGGGCAGCGGGGTATAGGTGTCGGCCGCGGGATAGTCGGCCACGGTGGTGGCGGCAGGCACAGCGCCGGTGATGTAGGCGCTGCTGGTCTTGCTCGCGGTGGTCTTGGCCGGCGCGGCCTTGCGGGCCTTGTCGGGGTTGTAATATATGTCGTCTTCATAGTTCTGCGCGGCTGCGGGCAGAGCCAGGGCGAGCGACAAAACCACAGGGATGTAGAATCTTGCTTTCATATATCGACAGTGTAGAGAGATGTTTATGATTTAGACGCACGCGGCGCCAAAAAGTTTAAACCCGGGCATAGCGTGCGCACAAATATAATCATTTTTTTTGAATCTGCTATCAATCACGCAAGTATTCCCGGGAAAAATGCGTTTCGGGGAAAGTTCGGGGAAAGCTCGGGCAGAGGCGCAGAGAAATATATAATAAGCTGGATTTCCTTGGCCTTGCAGGCTATCGGCCGGGATTATAATCGGCAATGATGCGACGTATATCGACATATTTGTAGCCCCAGTCTGACGCGTCATACTCGCCGGCATCAAACTTGCGCATCACCTCGGAATCATCGTTGAAATAAATCTTGACCCATTTTTTCACATCACCGGTTTTATCCGGAATATGTGAAGGATTTTCACATCCCCTTTTCAGCACATAGCGCGTACTCTTCCACGAAGAAGCGGCCCTATAGTTGCACTGCAGATTACCTTTTTTAAAGCTTGGCCGACCTATTTGCATCCAGTAGGACGCGTTGTCTTCAACCTGATCGCAACACATCCAAAGTTTATATCGTGTCTCGCCGGTCATCTCGCCTGTGTCCAAATCAATAAGATCAATTTTAAAAGGTTTTAAAAGGTGTTTTTCGGCTGGATATTTCTTATTCCAAAGTAATATGCAGTCGATGCTGTCGGTAGACAGTTTTTGTTTTTTGCCTTCAAGAATTATTTTAACCTGACTGTCACCAGCGTTAGGCATTTCAAAGGTGATGGAATCAAGACGCTCACCGCTTGTCAATATAAAATTACCCACAGCCTTTGTCCCCGAGCCCATTGCGTAAGCCGTACTCATCAGATTGGCCAGAAGTGCGAATAAAACAAGTGTCGGAAACTTTATTCTCATACCATTAAATATTAGCTAATTATAAAATATATACCGCAATGCCCATCCCACTCTTTGACCGGCATGGAATGCAAAGCTAATCAAAAAATGTGACACCTCGATAATATTCATGATAAAATCTCCTCATAGTAACTATTCAGCTACAATCCGCTATAGACTATTGGGATGGGGAACCTCGCGCAAAGGCGCAGAGAAACGTGTAACCAGCTGTAAACCAAGCAACAGGCAGTAGGGACGCTTTTCAAAGCGTCCATCCCCCTAAAAAACCACGCCTGAGATAATATTGGCAAGCGCGGCGTAGCCGTGCGCGCAGCCTGGCGGCAGAGCCGCCGCACGTATATAGCCACAAGTCAGCGCGGCAGAGCCGTGCGCAGCTTGTGGATTAGGCCACACCCTCATAAAAATGAGCCTCGTAGAGGTTCAACATCCCATGACGCAGACACCCCGCAGGGCGCGCACCGCGGCAGGCCTCCGTCCCCACCCCGATGGCGAGCCCATTTTTTGCATTGACCGTGCCATTCGTTGAATTGCGGCAACATTCTTGGCCGGGGGAATCAGGAAATTTCTTAACTTTGCAGCGTCATGTGGATACTTCTTGCTGTCGCATCGGCCCTGGGACTGGGTTTCTACGATGTGTTCAAAAAACTTTCCGTGCGGGCCAACGATGTGCTCTTGGTGCTCATGCTCAACACCGTGTTCGGCACCCTGTTCATGAGCCCGGTGCTGGTGCAGTCGCTCGCGGCCGGCCACTGGGCGCCCGGCGACTGCGCCGCAGGCCACCTGCACATCCTGGTCAAGGCCTTCATCGTGCTGGGCTCGTGGCTGCTGGGCTATTTCTCCATCAAGCACCTGCCGCTCACCATCCAGGGCCCCGTCAACGCCTCGCGCCCGGTGATGGTGCTGGTGGGCGCACTCGTGATTTTCGGCGAGCGGCTCAACTGGCTGCAATGGGCCGGCATCCTCACGGGCTTCGTGTCGCTCTTTCTTATCTCGCGCATCGGAGCCGCCGAGGGATTCTCGCCCCGCAGCTCGCGCTGGCTGTGGATGGCCGTGGGCGCCACGCTGCTGGGCGCCGTGAGCGCGCTCTACGACAAGTTTCTGCTCACGCGCTACCGCCCGCTCGACGTCCAGGCATGGTATTCGCTCTACCAGTGCGCGATCATGTGCCTGGTGGTGGCGGCCCTGAGGCGCGGACACGGCCGCCGCGGCGACCGCTTCACGTGGCGCTGGACCATCCCCTGCATCTCGCTGTTTCTCACCGCGGCGGACCTGGCCTACTTCTACTCCCTGTCGCTCCCCGGCGCCATGATATCGGTGGTGTCGATGATACGCCGCGGCAGCGTGCTCGTGAGCTTCTGCTACGGCGTGTGGGTGCTCCGCGAGCGCCACGTGCGCGCCAAAGCCCTCGACCTGCTCGTGCTCCTCATAGGCCTCGCCCTGCTCGTCGCCGGCAGCCGGTAGCCTTTTAGGCGATACAAATTTTATAAGGGGAAAAATCGCGCAGAGACGCCGTATCTACGGGATACAAAAAAGGACACAAGCGACAGAAGAAACAAAAAACCTTTTTTAGCTTGTGTTTCTTTTTGTATCTGCCTGTTATCCGGCGGACGTTTGAAAAACGTCCCTCCTGCCTTTTGTTTCCGCCTGTCATCCGGCGGACGTTTGAAAAACGTCCCTCCTGCCTATTCGCTGGTTTACAACTGCTTATATACCTCTCTGCGGCTTTGCGCGAGGTCCACCAACGATGGGGTCGAAAACACCGCGACGCCGTACACTCACGTGCGCGACGTCGCTATCAATAAACAATATGCTTGGCCCCTTTCGGGGTGTTGGCTCTTTACTTAACGAGCTGCTTCTCTACCTTGCCGGCGCGGCGCACCAGGTAGATGTTGCCGGCCTGGGGCTGTGCCACGCGCACGCCCTGCAGGTTGAAGTACTCGACTGCGCCTTCGGCGCCTTCCACGGTCACATCCTCAATGCCGGTGGTGCCGCTGGTGGCAGCCTGGGTTGTGTAGGTGTGGGCGTCGAGGGTCTCGCCGTTGTGGCTGATGCTCACCTCGATGTCGTGGTTCTGAGCGGAGCCGGTGGTGTTGATGTCCTCGGCGTCGATGGTGCCGGTGGCGGTGTGGGTGGTGGGGTTGGCGGGCGATACACGCATCATGGCACCCTGGGGAGCCTCAACCACGCTGTATTCGTGCTCGGCGTTCTTGTGGTCCACGCCGTCGATCTTGAAGTTCACCTCGTAGGTCTCGCAATCCATGTGGTGGTTGATGTAGATGGTGTAGTAGAGTTTGGCCGAGGTGCCGTACATGTGCACGTTGTGCTCGAAGCCGGCAACAGATGTGTGTATGTGCTTGAAGTAAACTACGATTTTCTCCCAGGAGCGATAGCCCGAGGTTCCCTCAACAGTGAAAGTCACGCTCGTGCGCTCCTCGCTGCCGGCCTTCCAGTCGGTGTAGTCGCTGTTCAGGGTGCCATAGTCGGCGGTAACCTTGTTGTTCTCCACGGCGTAGTCGGAGAGTACGCGCACGAGAGCGAAACCTTCGGGAACCGACACCGTCACGCTGTTGCCATAATAGAGGCGCATGGCCTTGCCGTAGGCAGTCTCCACATAGCGGGGAGCAGGCTGCTCGTATTCTTCTTCGGGGTCGTCTTCGGGGCCCTGGTTGAATGTGAGGGTTACGATGTTGTCCGAGAGGCTGGGGATTTCATCACCGTTGTTGAGACCCATAGCGGAGAAGATGAAGCCTTCGTTGGTCTTCTGGGGGTCAGATACATGGAGAGTGAACACTGCATCGTCAACGTTGGCGAAATCGGCAACCGAAGCAGGGGCTTTGGCGGTGATAACGGCCGATGCATCGATGTTGCCGTTGAAAGTGAAGGTGCCGTCGGCGTTGAACTTGATGAGTTCCTCGTTGTCGCTCTCGTAGGTCACAGCTGCAAGAGCCTCTGCGCTCTCTACGCCGTCAACGGTGGCAATAAGCTTGGGCAGCTCAGTGAATTCCTCGCCGAGGTGGAGAACAACGTCTTCCACTTCCCAGGCGAACTGCACGTCTTTGTTAGTCTCGGGAGCCGTCCAGGAGAGCTCGTAGATACCGAGACGGTCCTTATTGCTGGTGGAGTTCTGCGGGCAGTCGTTTACAATTTCAATCACAAAGTCACCCTGGACGTTCAGCGCATTGGAAGTAAACGTCTCCTTATAACCGGTGGATGTCGATGTTGTCGTGCTGGTGAAAGACTGAGTGGCTACGGTTTTTGTTCCCTGCTTTACATTAAGCGTGAATTTCATGCCTCTTGTGTCGCTGTAGGGATATACGCAGCTAATAGTAACCACGTCTACACCACCTTTGAGAGTGGGAGAATAGAGTTTACCGATAGTCGTTCTCTTACCGTTAAGAACAGGGAAAACTCCTTCGATACCATCAGCATACCAGACCTGAGCATTTTCAGCTGTCCAGTCGGCGGCGCTATGTCGTGTAGTGTAGGAATTGTTTGATGTTCCGCCATTAAACGTCCCAAGGTCGGCAGATCCCTGGGCCTGGGCCACGGCGGCGGCGCCGAGGAACAGGAGGAGAGAAAGTAGAACTTTTTTCATAAGAAATTGATGATATTGGTTGATTTGTTGTTTTTGGTTGGTTCAGGAGAGAGTGTAAAACGACAATGCCCCGACCGTGCCGGTGGGCACAATCGGGGCTTGTATATGCGCAACTATCGCTAAGTCGCTATGTCTTAGATACTTACATTGGGGGGGGGTAAATCCAAGGCGCATCTCGCCCAGGGGCGAAGAAGAGAGTAATATGGGTGCGCTGTGATTCATGGCGCAAAGGTAGCACTTTTGCATGAGTTGTGCAAGTCTATTTTGTTAAAATCTTCATCGTCACGCGCCAGGGCCTCCGCAAGATACAGAACGACAAAAAAAGCACAAGAAACAAAAACCGCCGCACACACTATTTTTTTGTTTCTTCTGAGCCTTCGGTCCTTTTGTATCTCCCAGTTATCGGGTGGACGCTTGAAAAGCGTCCCTCCTGCTTTTTGTATCTGCCTGTTATCGCGCGGACGTTTGAAAAACGTCCCTCCTGCTTTTTGTATCTGCCTGTTATCGGGTGGACGTTTGAAAAACGTCCCTCCTGCCTGTTTATCGGCCTCTTATAATTACCTCTGTGCCTCCGCGCGAGATTTCACGCTCATGGCAGTAAAAAACTTTTTTGTTTCTTCTGGGGATTTTGGCTTTTTGTATCTGCCTGCTATCGGGTGGACGTTTGAAAAACGTCCCTCCTGCCTGTTTATCAGCCTCTTATAATTTCTCTTGCGCCTCTGCGCGAGGTTCCCGGCACAAGGCGGCCGAAAAACATTTTGGTGGGTTTGTGAAAAAATGGCTATCTTTGGGGAAAATTTTGCGCACGATGGACGTACTCTACGAGGACAATCATATTATAGTGGTGAACAAGGAGCCCGGCGAGATAGTGCAGGGCGACAAGACTGGCGACACGCCGCTGAGCGAAACCGTGGCCGCCTGGCTCAAGGAGAAGTACGCCAAGCCCGGCAACGTATTCGTGGGCGTGGCCCACCGCCTGGACCGCCCCGTGGGCGGCGTGGTGGTGATGGCCAAGACCTCGAAGGCGCTGGCAAGGCTCAACGAGATGTTTCGCCGCGGCGAGGTGCACAAGCGCTACTGGGCCATCACGCGCGGCACTCCCCCCGAGCCCGCCGGCGAACTCACCCACTACATCACCACCACCGAGCGCAACAACAAGAGCTACGCCTCGCCCGCCCCGCGCCCGGGCGCCAAGGAGGCCCGCCTGCGCTACTCCACCCTGGCCACGGGCGACCACTACCGCCTGCTGGAAGTGGAGCTGCTCACGGGCCGCAAGCACCAGATAAGGGTGCAGCTCAGCGCCATAGGCTGCCCCATACGCGGCGACCTGAAATACGGCGACCGCCGCAGCAATCCGGACGGCTCCATCTCGCTGCTGGCCCGCGAGATACGCTTCGTCCACCCCGTGAGCGGAAAAGAGATACACGTAACGGCGCCCGTGCCCCGCGACCCTCTGTGGCAGGCACTGGCCGAAAAAGCCGCGGAGCATGGCCAGGAGTGAGCTGATAGCCGCCGGCGTGGCGCTGCTGCTCGCGGCAGCCTCCTGCGGCCGCAGCCGCGGCGACGCCGAGCGGGCCGACACGGCCGTGTATCCCGACGCCTCGCTGGCCGAGATACTCTCGCCGCCGGCCGCCAACCCCTGGGAGGCACACCTCGACTCGGCGCCCGACGCCGGTTGCCTGCGCATAGCGCTGCGCCCCATAGGACCGCTGCGCCCGCTCTTCAACGACAGCAACCACGTGCACATGGAGGCCGCCCGAGCCCTGGGCATCGACCCGATACACACGCCGGCCGACGTGTGGCACCTGTCGCGCCCGCTCGTGCCGGTGCGCTCGTGCCGCGAATACTACGTGGACAATCTGCGCCACAGCTACCCCTACCTCGTGCCCGAGGCCGCGCGGCTGCTGGCCGACATTGGCCACGCATTCAACGACTCGCTGCAGGCGCGCGGCGGGGGCGCCTACCGCCTGAAGGTGACGAGCCTGCTGCGCACGCCCGCCACGGTGGGCCGCCTGAGGCGCGTGAACCGCAACGCCTCCGACCAGTCGACCCACGTCTACGGCACCACTTTCGACATCAGCTACTCGCGCTTCATCTGCGACAACGACAGCCTGCCCCGCACCTTTGAAGACCTCAAGAACCTCCTGGGCGAGGTGCTTCTCGACCTCAAGCGCCAGGGCCGCTGCTACGTGAAGATGGAGCGCCGCCAGGCTTGTTTTCACATTACCACCCGACCGCGCCCATGAAACGGCTATCTACCTCCCCGGGCCACTATCCTCTGTGGCGAAGAATCATCAAAATAGTGTTGTGGACCGCCATGGCCCTCGTGCTGCTCGTGGCCGGCACGCTCATCTGCACCGTGAGCCTGCTGCGCCCGGAGAGCCTCACGCCCCTGGTGGAGCAGGTGGCGCAGCGCACGCTGCGGGCCGATGTGCGCCTGGGCCGCGTGGCCCTGGGGTTGCGCGCCACCTTCCCCTTTCTCAACCTGGAGGTGGACGACCTGGCAGTGATAAGCCGCGACATGCTCGAGGCGCCCGACAGCGTGCGGCGCGCCCTGCCGGCCTATGCCGACACGCTCCTGACGCTTCGCAGCCTGCGCGGCGGCATCAGTATCACGGCCCTGGCCGCGGGCGAGATCAGCCTCAGCGACATCGTCATCGACGAGCCGGCGGTGAATGTGGTGGTGGGACCGCGCGGCCTGTGCAATTATAATATTGTGGAAACCGACACCACCGACACCACGGCCATGGATATACCGGCGCTGCGCATCACGCGCTTCGAGCTGCGCCGCCCGCGCCCCGTGCGCTACTACGACGCCTCCGACCCGGCCGCGCCGGACAGCCTCAGCGTGGAGCTGCGCCCGGCCGACCTGGCCTCGCAGGGCCAGCCCATGTACACCCTCGACTTCGGCGGCAACCTGCACATGCCCATGTTGGGCGAATACAACCTGTGGGAGCTGCCCTTCTCCTTCGACGGCGGCCTGCGCTGGGACCCCTCGGAGCCGGCACGGCTGAGTCTCGACAACGTGAGCGCCGCGGCAGCCTTCGTGCGCACCCGCGTGTCGGCCGCCATCGACTTCAACGACCCGCTCACCATCAACGAGCTCGACTTCGAGCTGGAGCCCGTGGCCATCGACACGCTGCTGGGCTGCATGAGCGACAGCATGCGCCTGGCCATGCCCGCCCTGGCCGAGCTGCGCACCGACGCCCGCGTGGGCCTCAGGGTGCAGCTCACGCGCCCGTTCAACACCGTCACTGACTCCATCCCCTGGGCCGAGGTGGCCCTGGACATGCCTCCGTGCCGCGCCTCGATGGGGCCCGCCGCCTTCCATGACGTGGAGGCCCGCGTGGGCTGCACCCTGCGGGGCAACGACCTGAGCGCCGCCACCCTCGACATCAAGCGCCTGCACGTGGCAGGCCCCGCCACCAAGCTCACCCTCTCCGGCACCCTGAGCGACATCACTGACGACCCCTACTTCGACGGCCGCCTCGACGGCTACTCCGACCTGCGCCGCCTGCCGCCGCGGCTGCTCAACCTCATCAACGGCTCGCTGCAGGGCACCCTGCTGGCCGACCTGCGCCTGAGCGGCCGCCCGTCGATGTTCAGCCGCGACAGGTTCCACCTGCTGCGCGCCTCCGGCAGCATAAACGGCCGCAGCATCTACTGGCTGGGAGGCGACACGCTGCGCGCCGCCTACGTGCGCAACGCCAGCTTCGACTTCGGCACCTCCGGCAAGATAGCCGGCGCCGACAGCCTGCTGCACGCCACCGTGAAGCTCGACTCCGCCAGCTATCTCGACCACGGCATCAGCGTGCGCGCCACGGGCCTGAGCCTGGGCGTGGCCGCGTCGAACCGCCACCGCAGCGCCGACACCACCGTGATCATCCCCATGGGCGGCGGCCTGTCGATAGCCTCGATGCGCGTCCTGAGCATGGGCGACAGCGCCGGCATGGTGGCCCGCGACCTCAAGGGGCGCGTGACCATGCGCCGCTTCAAGGGCGAGGCCCGGCGGCCGGAATTCGGCGTGGAGATGACGGGCGGACGCATCGCCGCCGGCTCGCCCGACGTGCGCTTCATGCTCACCGACGCCCTCATCAGCGCCACGGCCCACGAGCTGCCCCTGACCGGCCGGCAGCAGAAGGTGCGCCACACGGCCGACTCGCTGCACCGCCGCCATCCCGAGCTGCCGCTCGACAGCGTCTATGCACTGGCGGCCAGGATGCACCGCCGCCGGCCCCACAAGGTGCCCCGCGTGCATCCCGAGATTGAAGACGACCACGAGATAATCGACTGGGGCACGAGCCGCGGCCTGCGCCGCCTGCTCACGGGCTGGGACCTGCGCGGCAGCGTCACGGCCCGCCGCGCGGCGCTCTACACGCCGTCGTTCCCGCTGCGCAACCGCGTGCGCAACTTCAACGTCACGTTCAGCACCGACAGCGTGCTGCTCAACAACGTCGAATACAAGGTGGGCCGCAGCGACTTCACCATGTCCGGCCGTATCACCAACATCAAGCGCGCCTTCACCTCTAAGGGCTGGCGCCAGTCGCTGCGCATGCACTTCGACGTGGCCAGCGACACCGTCGACATCAACCAGCTCGCCGCCGCCGTCTTTGCCGGCGCGGCCTACGCCCAGCACAAGGAGGAGCACAGCAGGCACGCCTCGATGGGCAGCCTCGAGACCGACATCGAGAACGAGGAGCTGCCCCTGAACGAGCATCCCGACTCGGCCGCCGGCCCCGTGCTCATTCCCGAGAACATCGACGCCGAACTCGTGATAAACGCCCGCAACGTGCTGTACAGCGACCTGCTGCTGCACAACCTCACGGGCAGCGCCCTGATGTACGACGGCCGCCTTAACTTCCACAACCTGCGCGCCGCCAGCGACATAGGCAGCGTCGACCTCTCGGCGCTCTACTCGGCGCCCAGCGCCCGCGACATGCAGTTCGGCTTCGGAATGGTGCTCAACGGCTTCAACGTGGAGCGCTTCCTGCGCCTGGTGCCCGCCATCGACAGCATCATGCCCCTGATGCGCGACATCAGCGGCATAATCGATGCCAACATCGCCGCCACCGTCGACGTGAAGCCCAACATGGACCTCGACCTGGGCACGCTCAACGCCGCCGTGCGCCTGCAGGGCGACTCGCTGCGCCTGCTCGACGGCGAGACCCACCGCACACTGGCCAAGTGGCTGATGTTCAAGGATAAGAACAAAAACATGATCGACAGCATGAGCGTGGAGATGGTAATCGACAAGGGCATGATGGAGCTCTTCCCCTTCGTATTCAACTTCGACCGCTACCGCCTGGGCGTGCAGGGCTACAACGACATGGCCCTGAATTTCGACTACCACATCGCGGTGCTGAAATCGCCGCTGCCATTCAAGTTCGGAATCACGCTGAAAGGCAACCCGGACAAATTCAAGGTGCGCCTGGGCAAGGCACGCTTCAACGAGCGCACGGCCTTCTCGCAGCCCGCCATCGTCGACACCACGCGCGTGAACCTGCTGCGGCAGATCGAGGGCGTGTTCCGCCGCGGCGTCAAGAACTCGCGCCTCACACCGCTGCAATTCGCCACCCGCCCGAAGGCCGTGACCATAGACCTACAGTCCGACACCCTCACGCGCGCCGACTCCCTGGCCCTGATGCGCGAGGGACTGATACCGCAGATGGAATGAACTACACCGAAATAATCGACCGCTTCAAGCACCACCGCGGCTACACCGCCCTGGAGCCGCGCGCCGCCCTCTTCGACATGGACGGCACGCTCTACGACTCCATGCCCCACCACGCCCGCGCGTGGATGGACATGTGCCGCGAGGCCGGCTTTGAAGCCGAGCCCTACGACTTTTTCCTGGCCGAGGGCCGCACCGGCGCCGACACCATCGAGATGCTGATGATGCGCAGCCGGGGGCGCCACGCCACGGCGGCCGACGTGGAGCACTACTACGCCATAAAGAGCGCCAATTTCCGCCGTATGCCCCCGGTGGACCTCATGCCGGGAGCGCCGCAGGCCGTGCGGGCCTGCATGGACGCCGGGCTGGCCACGGTGCTGGTCACCGGCTCGGGCCAGACATCGCTCATCGAGCGCCTCGGGCGCGACTATCCCGGGGCCTTCGGCCTCAAGGTGAGCGCCCGCGAGGTGGCCCACGGCAAGCCTGCGCCGGAGCCCTACCTCAAGGCCATGGAGATGGCCGGAGTGGAGCCGTGGCAGGCCATAGTGGTGGAAAACGCCCCCCTGGGCGTGCGCAGCGGCGTGGCCGCCGGCGTCTTCACCATAGGCGTGGCCACGGGACCGATGCCCGTGGAGGTGCTCCTCGAGGCCGGCGCCACCGTGGTGTTTGAATCTATGCCGGCGTGCGCTGCCGCCATGCCCGAGTTGCTAAAATCCATGCGGTGACACAACTCAGTTTCGACATCAACCCCGCAGCCGCGATAGAGCGATGGATGGACGCCGCCGGGCGCCCGCGGCTCTTCGTGGTGGCCGACGACAACACCGCGCGCCTGTGCCTGCCCCTGCTGGCGGCCGACAGCCCCGCCGTGGCCTCGGCCCCGCTGCTCGCAGTGCGCCCCGGCGACGACGCCAAGACTCTCGACGCCGCCGCGGGCCTGTGGCAGCGGCTCACCGACGCCGGGGCCACGCGCCGCTCCGCCATTCTCAACCTGGGCGGCGGCATGGTCTCCGACCTGGGCGGCTTCGCTGCCGCCACATTCAAGCGCGGGATGCAATATATTAATGTGCCCACCACGCTGCTGGGCGCCGTCGACGCCGCCGTGGGCGGCAAGACGGCCGTGAATTTCGCGGGCCTCAAAAACCAGGTGGGCGTGTTCGCGCCGCCCGCCGCCACGTTCATCAGCACCTGCTTTTTCGCCACGCTGCCGCGCGAGGAGCTGCTGAGCGGCTATGCCGAGATGCTCAAGCACGCGCTGCTGAGCGGCCAAGACGCCACGGGCGACATCCTCGGCTGCGACATCGCCGCCGCTGCGGCATCCCCCGCCTGGCTGCTCGAGCTGCTGCGCGCGAGCGTGGCCACAAAAGAGCGCATAGTGGCTGTCGACCCCACCGAGCAAGGCCTGCGCAAGTCCCTGAACCTGGGCCACACGGCCGGCCACGCCATCGAAGAATTGGCGTTGGAAAAGGGCCACCCCGTGCCCCACGGCTATGCCGTGGCCTGGGGCCTCGTGGTTGCCCTGGTGCTGAGCCACACCGAGCGCGCCATGTCCACCGCCCGGCTCTACGACGTGGCCGCCCGCGTGCGCGAGCTCTACGGCGCGCCGCCCCTCGACTGCGACGACTATCCCCGCCTGCTCGCCCTCATGGCCCACGACAAGAAAAACGCCTCGCCCGAAGCCATCAGCTTCACCCTGCTCGACGCCCCCGGCCACCCCTGCATCGACTGCACCGTGGCCGCCCCCGCCATCACCGCCGCCCTCGACATCGCCCGCGACCTCCTCTGACCCCGCCCCCGGCTGTATGGGAAAACTCGCGCGGAGTACCCCGATAGGGCGTTGCCCTAAATCATAAAAGGAAAGAGAACGGGAAGGACGGGCGGAAGGGCCTGAGCTATCCCGCGGCGCACCGTATTATATTGACGGCCAACATGGCGGTAAACAAAAGTATCCACCTCTGCATGGCCAGCGGCGTTAGCCGCGTCAGCACCGCGTTTAGCGGTGCGCCGGAGTTAGCCTGCGGCAAGCTCGGCGTTTAGCTGAGCGCAGCCGTAGGTTTGTCGCGCCTCCCCACCATCACGAGCTCCGCGTTTAGCGGGGCGTCTCAGCGCCATCTGTTGAACC
>CAYUUN010000020.1:0-35579 GCA_964447895.1 uncultured Bacteroides sp.
ACGATAAGATTATGCTGCGGAAACGGAGCGTAATCGAATCATTAAATGACATGCTTAAGAATGTAGCGCAGCTTGTCCATACAAGACACCGTAGTTTTCATAACTTTCTGATGAATTTGCTGGCAGCAATGGGGGCATATTGCTTCTTCGCAGTGAAGCCACAAGTCAATTTCAACTTTGACGTAGCTCCCTGGGACGGACAGCTCGTCCTCTGGAAATAAAGACTTTTTTGGCAAACAATTCAGGCGACCATTATGTGGGCGCCAGATGATGTTTACGTGTTACCGTAGTCTATTTTATCGCCTTTGTTATCCCGAACTCGCGTTAAAAATAATTAAAGTAACTATTCAGCCCGTTGAGAAAAACGCGCTCTCCGGCGCGTCGCTTGCATTCCGTCTTTGATGGGGACGCTTATTGACGGGCGTTCTTTTTAATTGTCTTTTTCAATAAACGTCCTATCTGCTGATTTGCTGTTAAATACATATTCCTCCGCGCCTACTATAGAACAAATACGCGGGGATGCCCGGGAGAGCGGGCCGGAGGTCCGCCCGCTTGTTAACCCCGTGCGGGCCGCACGGGGTAGTGCCACACCCACGCGGCAGCCCCGGAGGGGGTGTCCCACCCTCAATGGCCGGCAGGACAGCCCTTCCGGGGCTGTATCGGTTGATACTGCTACCCCCGGCGACCCGCCGGGGGTTAACCAAAGGGCGGGCCTCCGGCCCTTTCATCCGATTGGTGAGTCGTTCTCTCCTCTTTCTGATTTAGGAGAACGCCCTATCGGGGTACTCGGCGCGAGTTTTCCACACTTTTTTACGAACAATTGGCTGAACAATTACTCTTAACGGAGTGTGATGACGGTGATTTCCGGGGTGGCGCCTATGCGCATGGGCAGCCCCACGGTGCCCAGGCCGGTGTTCACGTAGAGATGGTGGCCGGCGCGGTCGGAGTAAAGGCCGCCCCAGGTGGGATATTTCCACACGGCGGGCGAGAAGTTGCCCACGCGCATCTGCATGGCATGTGTGTGGCCCGAGAGGGTGAGGGCTATGTTCACGTCGGGATTGTCGGCGATGCTGTCGAGCCAGTGGGCCGGGTTGTGCGACAGAAGAATCTTGGGCGCTGAGTCGCCGGCGTCCGGATAGGCCAGGCTCAGGTCGCCGTAGGTGCTGAAGGGCGGCTCGCCGATGTTTTCAACGCCCACGAGCGCCAGGGAGTCGGAACCGCGGCGCAGATAGGCCGTGGCGTTGGACAGCACGTTCCAGCCCATGCGGCGCTCCATGGCGCGCAGGGTGTCGGCATCGGCATGGTGAGCCTCTTCTGAAGGCCAGCTGTAGTAGTCGCCATAGTCGTGGTTGCCCAGCACGGAGTAGACGCCCATGGGGGCATGTAGTCGCGAAAGCACGCCGGTGAAGGGCTTGAGCTCGTGGCTGTGGCGGTTTACGATGTCGCCGGTGAACACCACGACATCGGGCCGCAGGGCGTTGATTTCGTCAACCGTGCGGCTCACGAAGGCAGTGTCGGTACCGAATGTGCCCACGTGCCAGTCGCTTATCTGCACCATGCGGAGGCCGCGGAATTGCTCGGGGAGGCCCGGAACAGTGACCGTGACCTCGTTGACCACCAGGCGGAAGCGCTCGACGAGGGCGCCCCACCACATGGCGCAGAAGATGCCCGCGCCGGCCACGATGCCCACGCCGGTGAGCCAGTGCCAGCGGCGCCTGTGCCACAGATGCGGCAGGGCCGCTACGGCATCGAACAGCACGCCGGCATACTTGGGCAGATAGAACGTCCAGTAGGCATACACGCCCCACATCAGGGTGACGAGGAAGGGGTCGTCGCCCACGCGCTTGGGCACGGCCACGAGGGCTATCCACAGCGCGGTGAGGGCTGCAGTGAGAATCGCGTGGATGCGACGCAGGCGCGGATGCGAGGCCAGGCGCCTGTAGATATACCAGTCTACGGCCAGGTTGATAGCGAGGGCCACGAGGCCAATGATCAGGGGCAGGCGCATCAGACTTCCATGCCGGCCGCAGCGGCGGCTCTCAGTTTGTTGGCAACGGGGTTGGCATACATCATGAGCATCATGCCGCGCATGTAGGCGCGCTCTTCAGGGGTGATGTCGGGCACGTCCACCTGGTCGAGCTGTCGGTTGATGTAGGCGTCGAAGCGCTCCATGTCTTCGCGGCTGTAGCGGTCGGCGAAGCGGTCGGTGGCGTTGTATTCGTCGTAGGCTATATAGTTGCCGGGATAGAGATAGTAGCCGCGGTGTATCTCGCTGTCGATGAGGCGGCAGGCTTCGCGCACCACGGGGCCGCGCTGGTCGTCGGCCAGAGCGGCCAGGGCTTCGTTGATGCACTTGCCCAGGCGGAAATGCACGTGGCCCTTGTGGCGCAGCAGGCCGGTCTCCATGCTCAGGAGATCGTCGCGCTGGCTCTTGTGGAAGTTGGGGTCGCGGCGGCGCAGCAGAAACTCGCGCGCCTTGAGATAGTCGTTCGGGTCGTACTCGTAGCTGATGCTCACGGGCATGAGGTTCACCTCCATAAGGCGCTCGCGCACGGTGCCTTCACCGCCCAGGCCCAGCATCTTGATGAGGCTTTCCTGGGTGAGGTCGTTGCTGTCCTTGGCGCGTCCCTCGCGCTGTGCAATCCACACCGACTCGTGCTTTTTCGCGATGGTGTAGTGGATATAGGCCGAGAGCTGCTTGGCGGCCTCGAGGGCTGCCGTGACCTTTACATCGCGCTTGACGATGAAACTGCGGTTGAGCTTCACAAGGTCGCTTATCCACTCGTAGATGAGGAGGTTGTTGCCTATGGCCACCTGCGTCACGGGCATACCCCTGCGGATGAAGCAGAGGTTGAGGAACGATGCGTCGAGCACGATGTCGCGGTGGTTGGTGATAAAAGTGTAGCTGATGGCGGGATCATAGTTCTCGAGCCCGTCGAAGGTGATGCCCGAGGTGGTTTTGGCGGCCAGAAATTCCAGGAATTTTCCCATCACGCTGCGCTGGAACTCGTCCTGGGTGGGAACGTTCACGAGCTCGCGGCAGAACTCGTCGTAGTCGACGTCGGGCATGACATAGCGGATGGCATGCTCAAAGCCGGGCTCGCGCACGAGCGAGCTCATTTTTTCGTGAAACTGTTCGTCGTCGTAGGGGGCAATATCTTTGAATTCTTCGGGAATTGTCATGGTTATGGTTCGTTGTTTCGACCTGCAAAATTAAAGAATATTTTCGATTTAAACGCTGTGGGTGGCCGAATAGTTGCGCCAGCGTTCAATCAAAGCAGTCATATCGGCCGGAATTTCCGAGGTGAAAAACATTTCTTCGCCCGTCTCGGGGTGCACGAAACCGAGGGTGCGGGCGTGCAGCGCCTGGCGCGGGCAGGTGGCGAAGCAGTTGGCCACGAAGGCGTTGTACGACGCCGAGCGCAGCCCGCGCAGGGCCACGTCGCCGCCGTAGCGCGAGTCGTTGAACAGCGTGTGGCCTATGTGGCGCATGTGCACGCGTATCTGGTGGGTGCGACCGGTCTCGAGCACGCACCGCACCACCGACACGTGGCCCAGAGGCTCGATCACCTCGTAGTGCGTCACGGCGTGCTTGCCGCGCTCGTCGCCGGGAGGGTACACGGCCATCTGCAGCCTGTCGCGCTCGTTGCGGCCTATGTTTCCCTCGATGCGGCCCGTGGGCGGCGAGGGCACGCCCCACACCACGGCCACGTATTCGCGGCGGGTGGTCTTGTTGAAAAACTGTCGGCCCAGGTGGGTCTTGGCGTCCGGAGTCTTGGCCACCACGAGCAGGCCGGAGGTGTCCTTGTCGATGCGGTGCACCAGGCCCAGGCGCGGGTCGCTCACGTCGTAGTCCGGGGTGTCGCGGAAGTGCCACGCAAGGGCGTTGACCAGCGTGCCGGAGTAGTTGCCGTGGCCGGGATGCACCACCAGTCCGGCGGGCTTGTTGACCACCAGCACCGTGTCGTCTTCATATACTATATCGAGGGGGATGTCCTCGGCTATGATTTCAAAGTCGTAGCGCGGGCGGTCCATCACCACCTGCACCACGTCGAGCGGCTTCACGCGGTAGTTGCTCTTGACGGGGCGGCCGTTCACGATGATGCAGCCGGCCTGGGCGGCCTGCTGGATGCGGTTGCGGCTCGATTTCTGAAGCCTGAGCGCCAGGAACTTGTCCACGCGCAGCATCTCCTGGCCTTTGTCGGCCGTGAAGCGGAAATGCTCGTAGAGCTCGCGCCCGTCGCCTATGTCCACAATGCGCGGGGCCTCGTCGGCGGTGGTGCTGTCGTCGAGTTCTATGGGTGTGCTGTCGCTCATCAGTCGAAAATCGCGGTTTCAGGTTCGACAGGCTCGGCCTCTGCCGTTTCGGGTTCCGATTCTTCCGGGATGTCGACCGGCTCCGGTGCGCTTCCCACCTCGAGCGTGACGGTGGCTGTGACGGGAATCTCGCTGTCGACGCGCAGCGGGCGGCCGTCGCAGGTGGCGCCCTCCACCAGGTCGGGGTAGGGCGAGGGCACATTGACGATGCGGATGCCCGTGATGCCTATGCCGCGCAGGTAGCTCACGGCCTGGCGTGACGACACGCCCGTGACGGGCATGGTGATGCGTACCATCTTGGGCGAGAAGGCCGTGATGGTGACGTAGACCTGGCGGCCGCGCTTCACCACGGCTCCGGCCCGCGGCCAGCTCTCTATCACCGTGCCGGGAGGGGTGGAGCGGTCGTAGACCGAGTCGGAAATCTCGATTGAGAGGTCGCAGTCGCGCAGCAGCTCGGCGGCGGTGGTGTAGGGCACGTTCTTGATCTGGGGCACGGTGGACGTGGCGCCGTGGCGCGTCCACACATTGAGAAATATCATTGAGAACCACACCAGCAGAAGGGCTGTGGCCGCGATGATAATTATGTGGCTTATAATATGGTGCCTGCTGTAGAAGCGGGTTATGAAGGATTCAGTGGAGTTCATGGCTGCAAAAATAGTGATTTTTTTTCGGACGTGAGCAAAATTTGCTAAATTTGCGAATATAATGACAACAATAAGAATATGAAGATACTGAAAAACATACTCGTGGCCCTCGGTATTGCCGTGGCCGCCGATGCACCTGCCGCAACGGTGAAGACCGGCGAACCGGATTTCGCCCATCCCCGCCAGGTGCTTCAGGAAGCCTATAAAGTGCTGGAATCCACTGCCGGCGACTCTGCCGCGGGACCGCAGCGCGTGAAGGCGTTGCTGGAGGTGTGCACCGCCGCGCAGTCTATCGACCCGGACAGTGTGTTCAGCCTCGTGGCGCTGTGCGACAGGCTCGCCAACAAGGAGGTGGTTCCGGTGGCGTCGTCGCTCATGCGGCTCGTGGGTGCCAAGGTGCTCTTTCAGGCCTACGAACAGAACCGCTACGTCTACGACCGGCTCACGACGCCCGCCACGCCCGTGCCCATCGACATCCGCGAGTGGAACGGCGAGCAGTTCCGCACCGGCGTGGCCTCGCGAATGGAGCAGGCATTCAAGACCGCGGTCGAGAATCCTGCGGCGCTGAGCGAATATGCGCCCGCGGTGAAGGCCGATGAACGCACGTTGATGTATTTCCCGCGAGTGGTCGACTTTGTGGCGTGCAGCGAGGTCGGGCTCTACGAGGAAATCAACATGCACGACAAGGCCCTGGAGCTGAAGGAGCGGATGCGCGATGCTTCGCCGGCAGGCTCCGCCGCCTATTACTACTGGGCTGTGTCGCTCCTGGAAAATGCCCCGGAAAAGGAACTTTACGAGTTCTACATGGCCCACGAGGGCGATGAATATGCCCGCATGGCCTTGATACGGCTGGCCGAATGGGCCACGGGCAATAGTGAAGTCCACGTCGCTTACTATGACGAAGAAGAAGGCGAGGTGGAGAAAGATGTGGAGCCGGATGCGGAGGTGTCGGCAAAGACGGTAGCCGAACTCATAGACCGCTCGCTGGAGCGCTTTCCCGGCTACTGGGACAACGCCAGGCTGCGCAACCAGCTCGATGTGTTGCGTCGCGGAAAAGTGAGCGTGAACTATCCCAGGCTGGTGTGCCCGGGGCGCCCCTTTGAAATCAACATCACCGGCCATTATGTGGCGAAGGCGGGCGCGAGTATCTATGAGCTGAACAACAATAGTAAAAACGGTGGCAGGAACCAGCTGTTCTCTTCCCTGAAACTCGTGAGCAAGCTTGAGCGTGCCCTGGACAACGTTCAGGAAGATATCACGTTCAACGAGCCCGTTATTCTCGGCCGCGCCGGCACCTATGTGGTCTACGCTTCGGCCAACGGCACAATAAACAGTTCAAAATTTGTCGATACAAGCCGCCCCATAGTGGCCACGCCCTATGTGCCTCTGTGCTTCACGGGCACTGTGGAGCAAGTGGTGGCGATGACCGATTTCGTAACGGGCGCGCCCGTGAAGGGTGTGAGAGTCTACGCCAAGGACAACACGGATGCCATACAGCCGGCAGGCGAGACAAACGACAGCGGCCTGGTGCGCTTTAAACTGCCCATGCATAGATGGGCGAAACTCTTAGCCGACGCCCCCGGCGGAGAACTTTTGAATTTCGGGTGGGGCGTGAGCGTCACATCCCCCGGCCGGTTCTCCGACGAAATCTCCACGTATTATAGAGCTGCAATCCTGCCCGACAGGCCTATATATCATCCCGGCGACAGCGTGCAGTGGGCTGTAGTAGTGGACCTTAGCAACGATGGCAACAAGAGCCGCCATGCGGCCGAGGGGCTTCAGGTGAAGGTAGACCTGTACGATGCCAACAGGCAGCACGTGGGCGGCATGGACGCCGTGGCCGATGTCAACGGCCGCGTGTTCGGCGCTTTCGCCCTCCCCACCGATGGCCTCACGGGCTACTACCGCCTGGAAGTAAAGGTGAATGACAGCTATGCCGGCAGCCGGCGGGTTATGGTGAGCGACTTCAAGATGCCCACGTTCGAGGTGACCGATCTTATGGTGGTGCGCGATGCACCCGAGCGCGGGGCAGTGACGCTGCGGGGCCGTGCCGAGACTTATTCCGGAATGCCTGTGGCCGATGCCACCGTGGCTGTCGAAGTCAACAAGTCGTGGCGCTGGCGCTGGTGGCAGCCGGCCGAATATTTAGGCAGCCTGGAGGGAATGACCGATGCAGGCGGCAATTTCGAGCTGGTGGTTCCCGCCGACATGCTTGAATCTTACAAAGGCGCCGATTTCCTGGCCACCGTCACGGTGACGGCAAAAAGTGCCGAGACCGCCATGGCGAAAAAGAGCTTCACCACAGGCAGACCCTATGCTATACATTTCTCGGGCGACGGCCGCTATCTCCGCGCCCTGTCCAAGACGCAGCTCCCCGTGGAAGTGTACGACGCCCGGGGAGAAAAGGTCAACATAGCGCTGCGCTGGCGCCTCGTAGATGAGGGCACCGGAAAGGCCGTTGCATCCGGACGTTGTTCGTCGCTTAACCCTGTGGCCGACCTCGACAAAGTGCACGGCGGTTACTATAAACTCATTGTCGAGCCCGAGGATAAAGCCCTTGCCGAAGCAGCCACGTCGCCTCGCTATATTATATATAATGTGGAGCTCAACTCCATCCCGGCCGACCTGCCGCTGCTTGTGACTGAGACACAGGTGAAGAGCGATGCCGCCGGGCGTGCATCGTTCCGCTACGGCGTGGGCCGCGACAACGTGTGGCTCTACGCGGCGCTGTGCGTGGGCGAAGAGATTGTGGAGGCCGAGGTGCAGAAACGCAACAAAGGATTCCGCCATCTGTCGCTCGAGCTCCCCGACGGCGCCGATACGGGCGTGCTTGAGATAGCCACCGTGGTTGATGGTCGCATCTGTTCCTACCGTGTGCTCATCACGCGCCCGGCGGCCCCGCAGCTGACAATCGAAGGCGAGAGTTTCCGCGACCGCCTGGTGCCCGGTGCCCGGGAGCATTGGACGCTTAAAATCTCAGGCCCTGGTGCAGGAGGCGCCGCTGTGGCCGCGACGATGTACAACCATGCTCTCGACGCACTCGAGGGATTCGATTGGCCCCGGAATTTCGCCCTGACCACCACCCAGCCGGTGATGTCGCTCGAAACGCCGAGCATCGGAAAAGGCTTCGTGTCGAGGAGCATCGAACTGAAAAAGCGGAAGGAGTCCACGCTGAGCGACCCCGCGTTCCGCTACCTGTTGAATGTGGCTTACGGCCGTTATTATAGCATGGGCGCGCCCCGCATGATGATGAAAGCCATGGCCATGGCCACAGCCGATGCCGCGACCGGAGCCGTTATGAACGATATGGCGATGCCCATGGCGGCGGAAATAGAGAGCGAAGAAGAGGCCGGAAACGGCAGCGCGCAGGTCGAAGACCCGGCGCAGGAGCAGTTCAATTTCCGCGAGGCCGAGGTGCTTCAGGCGTTCTGGATGCCGGACCTCACCACGGATGCCGACGGAAATGTGACGCTCGACTTCGAGGTGCCCGACGCAAACACCACCTGGCGCTTCATGGCGCTGGCATGGACAGCCGAAATGAAGGCCGGCAGCATGGTGCGCGACATCGTGGCAAACAAACCCGTGATGGTGCAGCCAAATCTCCCGCGCTTCATGCGACAGGGCGACAAGGCCCGCGTGCTGGCCACCGTGTACAACAACAGCGAGGAATCCGCCGCCGTCACCACCACAGTGGAAATCTTCCGGGCTTCCGACATGGCAGTGGTGGCCACCGCGGAGTCGACCGACGAAATCCCTGCCGGCGGCCAGGCCATCGTGGGCATAGACATCGAGGCGCCCATGGATGCCACCGCCCTGGGCTATCGCGTGCGTAGCACCGACGGCCGCTTCTCCGACGGCGAGCAGGCCTTCATCCCCATAGAGCCGGCCGAGTGCGACGTGGTGGAGTCGCAGCCATTCTACCTCAACCCCGGCGACAAAGAGCTGTCGCTGCGCATCCCTTCCGATAAGAAAGGAACCTACACCCTGCAGTATTGCCAGAATCCGTCGTGGTCGATAGTGAAGGCGCTCCCGGGTCTTGTGACCTTCGACGCCACCACCTCCGACGAGGCCGTGAACACCCTGTTTGCCGCGTGCACCTCCCGTGGAATCGTGAACCGCAACCCCGCCGTGGTCGACGCCCTCAAGGCATGGAATGACACGCCTCCCGCATCGCGGCTTGCCCAAAACGATGCCCTCAAGACGGTAGCGCTCAACGCCTCGCCGTGGGTGCAGGCTGCGCAGAGCGATGCCGAACGCATGGCGCGCCTGAGCCTGCTGCTCGACCCTGCGAATGCCGAGGCCCAGATCAAGGCTGCCGTCAAGGTGCTCGAAAAGCTTGCCGAGACTAACGGCGGCATCAAATGGGGCCCGTGGAGCCGCGAGGCTTCGGAGTGGGCCACGTTGAGCGCCCTGCACGACCTGGGCCTGCTGCGCATGGCCGGCGACCTGCCCGCCGATGCTACCCTCGACCGCCTGATGCGCAATGCGCTGGGCTATATCGACCGCCAGCTTGAAATTAACTCCAGGAAGAAAATAGGGCCTGATATGAACTACACCGTGGTGCGCAGCCTGTGGCAAGGCATCGAGCCCTCGGCTTTCGGCCGAAAGGTGATCGACGCCACGCTGCGCCACTGCGAGACAACGTGGCGCAACGCCTCCACGGCCCGCAAGGCCAATATGGCCATCCTGCTCTCGCTCTATGGCCGCGACCGCGTGGCTGCCGAAATCATTGGCTCGTTGAACGAGTTTGCAGTGGAGTCGCCTTCGCAGGGCGTGAGCTTCCCCAGCGTGGACTTCATAGAGCAGTACGCCCCCATGCTCATTGCCTACGGCCGCGTCGACCCCACATCGGCGCTCATCGACGGCATGCGGCAGTGGCTCGTGGTGCGCGAGCAGGCCACCGTCGGCCTGGGCGCATGGGATGCCACCCAGCTTGTGTGGGCCTTCATGAGCAGCGGCACGCCGTGGCACACCGACAATGCACCCGCCACCGTGACCCTGAAGGGGCAGCCCGTCGATCTTGGCGACGCCTGCAGTTATGGCGGCGAGGCCACTGTGGCATTGGGCAGCCATGCCGCCGGCAAGACCCTGACGATAGCTCCTGGAGCAGACGTGCCCTCCTTCGGCGCCGTGATAAGCAACTACCGCACGCGTCCCTCGCAGGTGAAGGCCGTCGACTGCGACGGGCTCTCCGTGGAGAAGCGCATGATGCTCGTGGTCGGCGACGGCACCACCTCCTACGCCACCGAGGTGCCCCTTGGCAGCCGTGTGCGCGTGCTGCTCACCCTGCACGTGGCCCGCGACATGGAGTATGTCAACCTGGTGGACGAACGTGCCGCGGCCCTCGAGCCCGTGGTGCAGACCCCCGGCATGGTGGAAAGCGCAGGGGCGTATTTCTACCGCGAGAACCGCGATGCATCCACCCGCATGTTCATAGGCTACCTGCCCAAGGGCACATATCAGATAAGCTACGACTGCACGGCCAACGTGGCCGGTGTCTTCGCCGGCGGCCTCGCCACCGTGCAGAGCGCGCTGGCGCCGTCGCTTACAGCCCACTCGGCCGGCAGCGAGCTCACGGTGAAATAATCGCGCAGGCAAGGAAACGGCGCCGGACAAATCTTGTGGTTCCGGCGCCGTTTTATTCCGGCCGGCGAGAAATCAGTTTTGATATTTATCGTGATAAAGTGTAAGTAAATTTGGTTAAAAAACTTATAATTATTAAAAATTTAGTGTAAAACGGATGTTTTATGTATTTTTAACAGTTGCATTGACAAAATTTGCCCCGTGATTTATAATTTTGCAGTCCGAAACACAGAAAAAAACCAATTTTTACCATCTTGCTTATGAAAAAAATATACGCAACTCTCCTCGTGGCCATACTGGCCGTGACAGGCGCGTTCAAGGCAGTGGCCGAAAGCGTGACCTTTCAGATAGACGAGCCCACGCAGGTGACCCTGACCATGTTCGGCGAAAAACTCACGCTGCAGCAGGGCGACAACGTGATTGAATACAATTCCTCCGACTGGGCCACCGTCTATATCAACGCTGTCGACGGCTACCGTCTGGCGCGTGTGGAGTGTGTGAGCGATCCCGGCAACGACCTCTGGATCAGCGTTGGCACCAGCGCATCGCTGTATCTGGCCGATTACGTTGACGGCCGCGTGTACAAGATCTACACCGAAGACCTCTCGGCCATGCGCACCGCCACCGCCACCGTAACGGTGGTCGACGACTACAACCTGGTGCAGGCCAGCCGCAACGGCAGCGGCAAGTTTGAACTCACCGGCCCCACCACCGAGGTTAAGTTCATCCCCGAGGAGGAGTCGCCCTTCACCTTCTACCGCAAGGACTATTCCGACCTCTACTACGTGAAGATCAACGGCGCCAACGTAGAGAGCCAGTACGGCAACTACTTCGTATATGTTAAAGACGGCGATGAAATCGAGATTGCCGCCAACTTCCCCGACGTGGATGTGCCCGTGAGCATCACCATCCCCGAGGACGCCAAGGGCGCCATCGAGTCGCTGAGTGTCGACTACAACGAGGTTGACAACTATTACGATCCAGACTTTGCTGTTCGTGCCGGTTCCACCATCACCATTTCCTTCGACACCCGCAACTACAGCATCGAGTCCATCACCGTCAACGACGAGCCCCAGTACAGCTACTATTCCATCAATTTCCGCGTGGGTCTCGACCCCGTTGAAATCGTTGTGGACGCACATCCCTACGGCACCGTCGATTTCACCCTCAACGTGGACGATCCCTCGAAAGTGACGGTATATCCCGGTCAGTCGACCTACGGCAATGAGCCCTTCGAGCTCGTGGCCGGCACCAACGCGCTGAGCGTGGGCGAGAAAGAGCCCTATATCTACGTCAAGGCCAAGCCCGGCTATGTGGTCAATAGCATCACCGATGCCAATGGCAACGACGTTCACCTCAGCTACAATTCCGTTCTGGTCAAGGCCGGCGATGTGTTCAACATCACCACCGGCGAGCTCAACTACGACTCGAAGTTTGCCTTCTACGTTGACAGCACCGACGACCTCTACACCGCCTATTGGAGCGATGAGGAATCCCGCGAGTCGAACTATGTAAGCGCCGGCTACACCATCATCCCCTTCGCATCGGATGCCAATATCATGTACAGCGTGTGCACCAGCGGCGACTACATGTACTATGCCTATAAGAACGATGTGGAAATCACCAACTACTACTACAGCAGCTACTTCAGCCAGCAGACCTATCCCGAAAACGGCGACGTCTACAAGGTGTTCACCACCGGCAACGCTCCTTCGTTCCACAACATCAGCTTCGTGCTCTCCGGCGAGGGTCTCGACGATGTGAAGGTGACCACCGACATCATCAACGAGCGTCCTGAATTCGCCTCCGGCCTGAGCGTGCTCACCGGCACCAAGCTGGGTGTGAAGCTGCCCGAAAACGACGACTACGACTACGCTGTGGCTCTCGACGACGCAAACCTCGAGCCCGACGAAAACGGAGAATACACCTTTGACGCCGCCGACGACCACACCGTGACCATCAGCAGCGCCTCCGGTATCAGCGACGTCGCCGCCGACCGCACCGAGCCCGCTGCCGTCTACAACCTCCAGGGCATGAAGGTGCTCGATGCTGAGAACGCCGGTGCCATCAAGAGCCTCCCGGCCGGTATCTATATCACCAACGGCAAGAAGGTCGTGGTACGCTGAGAACCTTGAAAGCAGATAACTTTTGATATAATGCCGGTTGCATTGCTCTCGGGGCCATGCAGCCGGCTTTTACAACCTTATTAATATATATATCAACACAATGAACAGTCGACTAATTGCTACGGCAGCGCTCACGGGCGTCTTTGCTTGCGCTGTCGCGCAGACCGATGCCCTCTCGCTGCAGAGCCGTGCACAGATGCGTCGCCACGGCATAGAGACCTCCACAGCATCGCACGCTACAGCCGACCGAATGCGCAAAGTCTCGGGACGCAACGCCGGCACGCAGTGTGCCGTGGCTTTCGTGCTGGTGCAGGATGGCACCTCCGCTTCCGACCTGGCTGCCGAAGGCATGCGCGTGCTCACGATGCGCGGCGACATCGCCGTGGTGGAACTGCCCTATGCCGATGTGGAGCGCTGCTCGCGTCTGCCCATGATGCGCTCCTTCCAGCTGCAGCGCGACCTCAAGCCCCACCTCGACAAGGCCCGAGAGGTCACCGGCGTCAGCGACATTCACAAAGGCCTCTCCGGCCTGTCCAAGGCCTACACAGGCGCCGGCGTGGTCGCTGCCGTGATTGACCAGGGCGTTGACCCCAACCACATCAGCTTCACGAACCCCGACGGCAGTTCGCGAATAGGTTTTCTGTCGCACCTGCGCTACAACGCCGCAGGCACCGGCATGGCCGAGGATTTCTACGGCCACAACGTGTATGAGGGCGGCGACCTCTCGAAATTCAAGACCGACGACAACTCCACCTACCACGGCACCCACACGCTCAACATCCTGGGCGGCAGCTACAAGGGCCAGGTGGAGATAGCCGACGGCGTCACTGGCGACACGCCCAACATCGTGACGGTGGACAATCCCTACTATGGCGTGGCCACCGGCGCCGAGCTGGCTGTGTCGTGCGGCACGCTGGCCGACGGCTTCATTGCCTACGGCATGGACTACCTATACAGCTACGCGCAGTATATGGAGATGCCCATCGTGTACAGTCTGTCGCTGGGCAGCAACACCGGCTCCCACGACCCCAACTCCACCATCGCCCGCTTCTTCGACCAGGTGGGCGAGGAGGCCATCATCTGCATCTCGGCCGGCAACGAGGGCGACATGAAGATAGCCCTGAACAAGACTTTCACCGACGACGACAAGAGCTTCCGCACTCTCATTCATCCCTATGCCTATCAATACGACCCTGCCGGCGGCGACGAGTTTACGAACAACACCATCCGCTACGGATCGATAGCCGTCTACTCCGACGATGCCACTCCCTTCGACCTCCAGGCTATAATCTACAACAAGAGCCGCAACTACCGCGAGGCCAAGCGTATGCCCAAGGTGGGCGACAACGTGGGCACCTACTACTGCAGCTCGGCCGAGTATCAGATGGACGACTCGGACATCGTGGGCGACGCCACATTCGTGCGCGCCTTCGACGGCTACGTGGGCGTTGGCGGCATGATCGACGAGGAGACCGGCCGCTACTACGGCCTGGTGGACTTCTACGTGATCGACTCCGAGGAAAACCGTGCCACAGGCAACTACGTCCTGGGCTTCGAGGTCACCGGCCAGCCCGGCCAGCGCATCGACTGCTATGGCGACGGCCTCACCACCTGGATGGAAAACTACGGCATGGACAGCTTCCAGGACGGCAGCTGCAACGGCTCTATCTCCGACATGGCCGTGGCCCACAACGTGATAGTGGTGGGCTCCTACAACACCCGCGACAAATACACCTCGCTCGACGGCTGGGAATCGACCTACGTGGGCGACGGCTTCATCCCCGGCGGCATCAGCGGCTTCTCCTCGTTCGGCACGCTGGCCGACGGACGCAACCTCCCCACGGTGTGCGCCCCCGGCTCCGCCATCATCTCGGCCATCAGCACGCCATATCTCGACGCTGCCACGGCCGGCTACGACGACAGCAACAAGACCGGCTATCTCAACTACCTCAACTCGGCCCGCGTGGCGAGCCCCGGCGGCCGCATGAACTACTGGAAGCAGGAAATAGGCACCTCGATGTCGTGTCCCTTCGTGGCCGGCAGCATTGCCCTGTGGCTCGAGGCCGACCCCACGCTGACGGTGGACCGCGTGCGTGAAATCATCCAGTCTACGGCCACCGTGGACGACGACGTGCATGCCGCCGACCCCGTGCGCTGGGGTGCCGGCAAGTTCAACGCCCTCGAGGGCCTGAAGGAAGTGATCCGCACGGCCGGTGCCGGCATCAGCGACGTGATGCAGGACAATACCAACGACCGCATCATCGTGACCGAGACCGCTCCAAACGTGTTTGAGCTCTTCTGCGGCGACGGCAGCGGCAAAATCGCCGTGCGCGCCTATTCTCTGGCCGGCTCGCAAGTGGCCGAGCTTTCGGCCGGTGCCGACCAGCTCACGCTCGATGCCTCGGGCTGGGCACCCGGCGTGTATGTGGTGAACGTGAATGGTCGCCACTCCGCGAAAATCTGTGTAAAATAACCACTGTTTTTGAGTATGAATATATTTATTAAGAGCATGTGCGCGGCCCTGGGGGCTTTCGCGCTGTGCGCCGGAAACGCTGCTGCGCAGGCCGCGGAGGAAACTCCCATCGTGACCTTCCGCACCAACATCTACAACGAGTACGGCGAGACCAACTCTTTCCACATTGTGCTCGGCGCAACGGAGCCTACCTATTTCGACATCGACTATGGCTTCGGAACGGAAGAAATCCTGGTGGACGTGGCCTATTTCGACCAGGAGGCACAGGGTATGCATGGAACCCCCGTAAAGTGCCGTGTGAGCGAGGAGGGTATTGTGCGCATTTATGGCGATGCTTCTAAACTCGACTATTTCGATGCCGAAGGCTGCTATATCGAGTGGATCGACTTGGACCAGTGCACAAACCTCGAGATTCTCGACCTCCAGCACAACGAGCTGAAGGGCCTTGACCTCACGCCGTTCACCAAGCTGTCGGCCATCTACCTCACCGACAACCCCTTCTCGGCCGAGAGCCCGCTGATTGTGGGCCCGAACAAGCCGAACCTGATGATTCTCGAGATTGACATCACCGAGCACATCGACCAGTCGTTCAACCTCAGCGACTATCCCGCCATGGTGAGCTTCGACGCCTACCACTGCCGCGACCTCAAGACCATCGACCCCACGGGTTGCCCCGAGCTGCAGTCGCTCTCGCTCGAGCTCACCGACGTGGCCACGGTGGATGTGTCGCAGAACACCAAGCTGCGCAGCCTGAACGTGTCGGACTCGCGCGTGACGTCGCTCGACCTGAGCAACAACCCGAACCTTATCAACCTGCTGGCCGAGCACGTATCGGGCAACATAAACACCGATGTGAAGGTACAGGGCATAGACTTGAGCAACAACCCGAACCTGGTGCTTCTCTTCCTGGGCGGCAACGACCTCACGGCAATCGACCTGAGCAACAACCCCTACTTGAGCGACCTGAACCTCAAGCGCAACAAGCTGAGCACGATTGACCTCACTGCCAACACCAACCTCTACTCGGTGAACCTTTCCTACAACGACTTCACCTATGCGACCCTCCCGCTGCCCGATGCAAACTGGGGCGAGTACTACTATTACCGCTCGCCGCTGCCCTGCGACCGCAGCTACCCTGTCGGGGGCGTGATCGACCTCGCCGGCAGCGTGCTGCGCGAGGGCACCACCACCACCGTGAAGGTGTGGCGCCAGCCCGTGGCCGCATCCCACGAGGAAGTGGAGGAGAGCGCCTACAGCTACGCCGACGGCAAAATCAGCTTCAACCAGGCGTTTGCCGACTCCGTATATGTCGAGTACATCAACTCGGCCTTCCCCGACTACACCCTCAGCTCGTCGGCCTTTATGGTGAAGACGGCCGAGGAGTTCGGCCTGCCCACGCCCATGGTGGCTTTCCGTCCGTCGTCGGTAGCCGCCGGCGGTGTTAAGATGGGCGTTTCGGTGTGCGGCGCTTCGGCTGCCGCCCCCCGCACCATCCATGTGAAATGCGGCAACGGCGAGGAAAAAACCTACGCCGTTACATCCGACGACATCGACAACCCCACGATGCTCACCATAGCCGAAGCGGCTGCCGCGCAGGACGTGGTGATAAGCATCGAGGAGGCCGACCTGCTCACATCGCTGTATCTCTCGGACCAGCCGCTGTCGTCGCTCGACGTCACGGCTGCCGTAGACCTGCAGGTGCTCAGCGTCAAGGACTGCTCGCTGCGCAGCATCGACCTGCAGTTCAACAAGCGCCTTGAGCTGCTCGACCTCTCGGGCAACCGCCTGGGCAACCTGTCGCTCACGGGCCCGAACGACTCCTTTGAGAAAAACCTGCTGCACACGCTCAACGTGGAGCACAACCAGCTCTACAACATCGAGATTATGTCGCGGCGCTATCTCATGAACCTCGACATGTCGGACAACCGCTTCACCACGTTTGATTTCACCAACTTCGACAACCTGCGCAACCTCGACATGTCGAACAACCGCGTGGCCGGCGTGCTGAGCCTTACCTATCTGGGCCTGGCCGAGACCATCGACCTGCACAACAACAGCATCGACAGCCTCACGCTGGCCGAGATGCCCGCCCTGCAGCTGTTCGACATCTCCGACAACAAGATGTCGATACGCACCATGCCGCTGGCCGCCACCCTTCCTGCCGGCTGCGCCTTCACCTATGCGCCTCAGAAGGAATACACCATTCTGGACAAGGCGCCGGGCATCAACCTGTCGTCGCAGTACCGCGTGATTGACGGCCAGTCCACCACATTCGTGTGGAAGAAAGCCGACGGCACCGTGCTTCAGGAGGGTGTGGACATAGCCTGCAATAACGGCGCCACCCGATTCCTGAACACCTCGCTGGGTCAGGTTTATTGCGAGATGGCACATCCGGCATTCCCCGCCCTGAGCGGCACCGATGCATTCCGCACCACGCTTACCCTCGTGGTGGATGCGCCCACAAATGTGATAGCCACCTTCACCTGCAAGGAGGGCACCGACAACGGCAGCGTGATTCTGCGCGCCAAGGAGCCCACGGCCATCTACATCGACTGGCGCGGCGACGGCACGGACTACGTGCAGTATGAAGTAGCATCCGACGACCCCTCTGAATACGTGGGCCAGACCGCCTATGCAGGCGCCGTGGCCAAGGTCTATACCTACGGCTCGGCCGACGAGCTGACGGTGTTCGACATCATCGATGTGCCCCTGAGCAGCATTGATGCATCGCCCCTGACGTCGCTGCTCACCTTTGCCGTGGACAATGCCGGCCTCGATAAGGAAAACATCACCATGCCCGCGTCGCCCACGCTCAAAAATGTGCGCCTGAGCGGCAACCGTCTCTTCGACATGACCTTCGAGAACTACCCGAACCTCATTGCCATCGACCTCACCTACAATCAGTATGAGAGCTTCGACGCATCGCTGTATTCCAATCTCGAGGTGCTCTCGCTGGGCAACAACGAGCTCACCGAAGTAAGTTTCGACAACCCCGCCATGTGGGGATTTGAAGCCGGCCAGAACAAGCTCGAAAGCATCGACCTCAACGGCCTGCCCGCTATCCACCAGCTGTATCTCGCCGACAATCAGCTCTCGAGTATCGACCTGTCGCCCGTGACGGAGACGCTCACCGTGCTCGACATCAGCTCCAACAAGTTCCGCTTCAGCACGCTGCCCGATATTTCCGGCATGCTGACCCTCAACAAGTTCTACTATGCCAACCAGGCACCCATCGAGGTGGAGTGTGTGGACGGTTGCGTAGACCTGAGCGCCGAGGCGAAAGTGGACGATGTGGCCACGCAGTTCTACTGGTTCCTGGGCGAAGTCTACGTCGACCCCGAAAACGGCGGCGTAGTGGGCGAGATGCTCGAAGGCACGGGCGACGACCCCGAATATACCGTGACCAACGGCATCACCGGTTTCCACTACACCTTCTCCGACAAAGTCACCGGCCTGCTCCTCAACGAGGCCTATCCCAACCTGGGCCTGTTCACTAAGCCTTTCGATGTCGATTCCACCGTGGGCATAGTCGACGCCAAGACAGAGCTCGACGCTGATGCCATCGTGGATGTGTTCACCGTTTCCGGCCTGTGTGTGCGCCGTGGCGTGCGCGCCGCCGAGGCCCTGAACGGCCTCGACAAGGGCATCTACATCGTGGGTGCACGCAAGGTCTACGTGGCCCGCTGAGATTGATTCAATCGCCATATCGACGCGCCACCCCGCTGCGGGGTGGCGCGTTTTGGCTTTTTTTGCGCAAAGATGTGCAGTGTGTCGCAAATAATGCGTAACTTTGCTATCATGAAAATGAATACGTTTTCCCTCACCATAAGCAAGCAGGCGGTGGCCGAGCTTCCGGCCGTGGAATTCGACGGACCCATCACACTGGTGGAGACGCCGGAGCAGCTCGAAAGCGCCCTTGCCGACCTGCGCAGCCATTCCCTCGTGGGTTTCGACACCGAGACCAAGCCGTCGTTCAAGAAGGGCTGTGTGAACAAGGTGGCGCTCATGCAGCTGTCCACCGACACCCACAACTACCTCATACGCTTGAACAAGCTCGGTATCCCCGCCACGCTGCGCGCCTTTCTCGAAGACCCGGCCGTGACCAAGGTGGGCCTCTCCGTTCACGACGATTTCACCGTGATGCGTCGCACCGAGCCGCTCGACCCGCAGGGCTTCATCGAGCTGCAGACCTTCGTCAAGGAATATGCCATAGCCGACTGCTCGCTGCAGAAAATCTATGCCATAGTGTTCGGCCGCCGCATTTCCAAGCGCCAGCGTCTTACCAACTGGGAGGCCTCCACGCTCACTCCCCAGCAGCAGATGTATGCCGCCCTCGATTCCTGGGCCTGCCTCCACATCTACCGCTATCTCCTCGGCGGCAACTTCGACCCTTCGGCGTCGCCCTACCGCGCTCCCGCGCCCGAAACCACGCAGCCCGAAAAATGAGCAGGAAGATAAAGCGCAGCACCCTCATCCCGGCCATGTTGCTGGTGTATCTGGCAGTGATGGCCGTTCTCGGCTGGCCCGAGTACGCCGCCGGGCGCCAGTCCGCCACCTATTATTTCGGCATCATAGCCATCACCCTTGTGGTGCTCGTGCTGCTGCATTTCAGCCTCAAGCGCCGCGAGCGGCTGCGCGAGGAGAGAGAAAGCGACATCGACAGCAATAAATAACAAATACACAATATATCCCCACAATGGCACACAAAGCTCTACTGATCATCCTCGACGGATGGGGCATCGGCAACCACTCCCACAGCGATGCCATCTATAACACTCCCACTCCCTACTGGGACCACCTCCTGGCCACTTATCCCCACTCGCAGCTGCAGGCCGGCGGCGAGGACGTGGGTCTGCCCGACGGACAGATGGGCAACTCCGAGGTGGGCCACCTCAACATCGGCGCCGGCCGCATCGTATATCAGGACCTCGTGAAAATCAACAAGTCGATTGCCGACGGCAGCATCCTGCAAAATCCCATGATCAAGCAGGCTTTCGAGTATGCCAAGACCTCAGGCAAGCGCATGCACTTCATGGGCCTCACGAGCAACGGCGGCGTGCACTCGTCGCTCGACCACATCTTCGCCCTGTGCGACATAGCAAAGCACTATGAACTGAAGGATGTGTACCTCCACTGCTTCATGGACGGCCGCGACACCGACCCCCGCAGCGGCAAGGGCTTCATCGAGCAGCTCCAGGCCCACTGCGCCGAGAGTGCCGGCACCGTGGCCAGCATCATCGGCCGCTACTACGCCATGGACCGCGACAAGCGCTGGGAGCGCGTGCGCGTGGCCTACGACCTGCTCGTGAAGGGCGAGGGCAAGCAGGCCACCGACATGGTTGCCGCCATGCAGGAGAGCTACGACGAAGACGTGACCGACGAATTCATCAAGCCCATCAACAACGCCACCGTTGACGGCACCATTGGTGAGGGCGACGTGGTGATTTTCTTCAACTACCGCAACGACCGCGCCAAGGAGCTTACCGTGGTGCTCACCCAGCAGGATATGCCCCAGGAAGGCATGCACACCATCCCCGGCCTGCAGTACTACTGCATGACCCCCTACGATGCCTCCTTCAAGGGCGTCTACATCCTCTTCGACAAGGAAAACGTGGGCAACACCATAGGCGAATACCTCTCCAAGCTCGGCCGCAAGCAGCTGCACATAGCCGAGACAGAGAAATATGCCCACGTGACATTCTTCTTCAACGGCGGCCGCGAGCAGCCCTTCGACGGCGAAGACCGCATCCTGGTGCCCTCGCCCAAGGTTGCCACCTACGACCTCAAACCCGAAATGAGCGCCCCCGAGGTTAAAGACAAGCTCGTTGAAGCCATCGGCGAAAAGAAATACGACTTCATCGTCGTAAACTACGCCAACGGCGACATGGTGGGCCACACCGGCGTATATCCCGCCATCCAGAAGGCCGTCGAGACCCTCGACAAGTGCCTGCACGACACCGTTGAGGCCGCCCGTGCCAACGGCTACGAGGTGATTATCATCGCCGACCACGGCAACGCCGACAACGCCGAGAACCCCGACGGCACCCCCAACACCGCTCACTCGCTCAACCCCGTGCCCTTCGTGTACGTGACTGAAAACAAGGGCGCTCGCGTTGAAAACGGCCGCCTCGCCGACGTCGCCCCCTCGCTCCTCCACATCATGGGCGAGAAGCAACCCGCCGAAATGACCGGCCACGACCTCATCGTCGACTAATCCCCCCTCCACCTCCCCACACCGAGGCCGCATCCCCCCGATGCGGCCTCGCTTTCGTATAAGGGTTGTTCCCATTTTCGAGACAGCGCGGTAATAGCTTTGCAGTCAAAACTACAATTATGAATTTCGATAGTGACATGCTCTCTATGATGCGACAGCGCCTGGCGTATTTCTCAGCCGTAGCAGAGGAATACGAATCTTTCGACCAATTCGTGAAGAAGCACGAGATGTGGCTGGCCATTTTTGGTATAGGGTTGAATGATTGTGGCGACTATCTAAAGATTCATATAAACACCGGTGCGGATGTATCAGAGGATTATTTCATAGTGGTAGATGAGGACGGTTTTTTGACGGTCAGCGACGTGGTTGCACTCTCGAGCACCCGCTCGGGCGTCGTATACGTCGATATTGAGAGCGGAAAAATTTCAAAGAATGCTATAAATGGAAATAAATGATTAATTTTGTGGAAAACCAAGCAACTGAACCTCAAAATCAATTATTGATGGCGACCTCTATCTCTGACCTTCCTAAAAGTTTGGATCGCAATGAAGAAGGCGATTTAAAAATCGACAACTACGTAAACGGTCTTATCGATTTTATTTGAGATGCCGAGACTCCGCTTACGATAGCACTGCAAGGCGAGTGGGGTAGTGGAAAGACCTCACTTATGAATCGTCTGTACAATGCTTTGTGCAGGACAGAGAATGGCAATCAAGACAAATCTTCTGAAAACACCCCGGAGTTTATAGGAATTAATATAAACACATGGGAGTATTCCATGCTTGCATCTCCGGAAGAAACCGTTTACAATATACTGGTAAAATTGGTAAGAGACATAGGCAAAGGTAATTCAAAGGTTAAGGATACGTTGATGAAATGTCTCAAAACCTCGGCTCGCTTTTTGTTTAATGTGGGGATTGGGGCGGCTAAGGCTTACGGAGGAAGGGCTGTTCAATCGGTGGCCGAAGGTGTGCCTCACTCAAATGTCTTTCAAGATGAGTATGATTACGCGGCACTTTCGGATTTGCGTGAGACCCTTGAAAATGCAATAAGTGAAAGGCTCAAGTCTGGGGACTCTACGGGCCCTAAGGGTATAATCATTTTTGTTGACGACCTCGACCGCCTGAATCCTCCTGTAGCGGTAGAAATTCTCGAGTTGCTCAAGAATGTATTTACTCTGAAAAAATGCATCTTTATATTAGCTATCGATTATGAAGTGGTGGTCAAGGGCCTCGAACCCAAATTTGGCAAACTCACGAACAAGAACGAGCGCGAATTCAGGTCGTTCTTTGACAAAATCATTCAGGTGCCGTTCTCGCTACCGGTGAGCAAGTACGATCCCATGACATTTGTCATGAAATCTCTGAAGACGATACAGTATCTGAGCGATGAAGAGGAAAAAGATTTAAAACCGTTCTTCAAGAAAATAATAGAGACCTCCGTGGGTAATAATCCGCGCGCTCTCAAACGTCTGATTAATTCATTGTCGCTGCAGCGCTGCATTTTCAAGGAGAGTAAAGACGAAAACAAGCGCTTGAATTTCATAATAGTAGCCTTGCAGATCTGCTATCCGCGAATATATTCGTTGCTGATGCATAAGCCCGACTATAAGGCGTGGGATTATAAATTTGCCATTCGCGAAGGAATCTCTATCAAGGCAGAAGAGGACGTAACCGACTGGGAAGATGTGCTGTACGCGGCCTGTGCAGCGGATGCCTACCTTTCAAAGCGCTACCACGATATTCAGGATTTATTCTCGGCGTTGCGAGAGCTTTCAGATAATGAACGGAGAGCCGGCGCCACGCTGGAGAATGTGCTGAAGAACGTAGCCGTAACAGAGGTGAAAGCAAGTGCCGGAGCTGAAGAATTTGATAGAAAGGTATTTATGCGCAAGATTCAGGAAAGTGTACAGCGACGCATTAATAACCCTGAAATAACTCCAAAAAGCAACACCGGCAATGGAGGCTTCAACTTCGATGTCGATGGCAGAAGATACGGTATTAAGTTCGTGCCCGTGTATAATTCCAAGACAGACGAGGTGGAGATGAAGATGGAGTTAAGCACTAAAATTCCACGCTCAACACAGTGGATTGGAAAGAATCTGACTGATATGCTGCAAGAGCCGGAGCTTAAAGCAGCCTTGAACGATTTCGACTCCGTAATTGCTCCGCTGCTACAAAACGAGGTAATCAGCAGCAACGCATCTAACGGTAATGACCGGTTCGTGTCGTATATGCAGCAGTTGGAATCCCATCACGGCCGCGGGCACATGTCGGGTGATGTAACATTCGATGCCGAGTACATTATTAAAATGAAACCCTCGGAGGCAACCGACGAAGCAAAGATAGGGGCGATAGCACAGGTGGTCATGGCCAATTATGAATTCAGAAAAGCCATGTCGGGCTGGAAATAAATACAGCTGTTACGGAAAATGAGACAGGAGTGAGCTTATTTTGCCCCTGACAAATTTCCGCTCTATGAAGAATATACAGGTAAACAAAATCGAGGAACGCTCGCTCAACGACAGGTTGGTGAACCTCTACGCTCCACTCATCCCCGGATTGTATGCGGCGGTGGAGCCGCTGTTCGGCATACCCGATGCCGTGAAACCGGCCCTGCCGTTGATAATCGAGCTGAACGATGATGGTGCTTATGAGAGCGCCGACATCAGAGTGATGATATTCGGCCGCGAGACAAACAACTGGAACGACACCCGCGAAAGAAATCACTGTCCCTACGGCACTTATAATTTCCATTTATCGACCTCCGGCGATGTGATTGATGAAATAAGAGGGAGACACGTAGATGGCCAGCCCGAAATCTTCGGTCTTGGCGACCTCTACCATGCCTATTGTTATGAGGATAACGGCGTAGGCAGGTCTGTCTTCACTCGCCGCCTCAATCAGTTGCTCGAGCAGATGCGTCGCAGCCTCGGAAGCCGCAAGGTTGAAGCCGTGTGGAACAATATCTTCAAGATAGGTTGCGGCGGCACCGACTTTGGCCATAGCTGCCGCAAGCCCACAGCTCAGATACGGGAAATAGAATCGCGCTACTTTAATGTGGTGGCAGAAGAGGTGAAAATACTCCGGCCCGATGTAGTGATATTCCTTACAGGATTTGGTGCCGACCGTGAAATACAAGAAAAATTCAAGCTTCCCGATTCAGCCTTCCACCCTGTGGCCGAAGGGGTTTTTCTCGACCGCATAGATCTCCCGGGAGTGAAGTACGCCGCCCGCACCATCCACCCGTCCCGTCAGAGCAGGGAAAACCTTTCGGTGCATTTCGATGCACTGGTCGAGGACCTAACAAAGGTGTTATGACTCAGTTGAAAAAATATCTCTGGCTCATTGACACCATTCGTCGTCACGGAAAGATATCTCATAAAGAACTTTCCTGCGAGTGGGAAAGAAATAAAGATATGAGCGACTATAAGCCTCTCCACCGAGGAACATTCAATCGCTGGCGTGAAGCCATATACAATAAATTGGGCATCAGAATTGAGTGCCAGGCAGGCGGAGGGTATTTATATTATATTGCAAACCCCGAGGATATTGATGACAACCGGCTGAAAAACTGGCTCATGGATACATTTTCAACCGGGAGCATGGTAGGAGACTATCTCTCATTGAAAAATCGCATTCTTGTTGATGAAATACCATCAGGCAGAATCTATCTTCACTCCTTTCTGGAGGCTATGAAAGCCAATAGGGTGGTTGACGTGAAATACCACTCATTCCGCAATGGAGAAAACATGCACTTTGCCATGGAACCTTTCTGCGTCAAGCTTTTCGAAGGCCGCTGGTATGTCCTGGGTCACCCTTTGTCCCAAGATAACCCGCAGCTTTTCGGCCTCGACAGGATTGAATCTCTCTCCATTCTCGACACAACGTTCAAGCTCCCTGCGGGATTCTGCGCTACTGAATATTTCACGTCATTGTATGGGATAGTGGCAGATGGCCAACGCGCGCGTAGGGTAGTCGTTCGCGCCTATAAGCAGCACAAAAACTACGTCGACTCATTGCCTATGCATCACACTCAGCGCATGATTGAAGATTGTGGCGAGTATGCCGATTTTGAAATGTACGTTGCCCCGACATTCGATTTCATCATGCGCCTGCTCCACGATGGAGCTTGGCTCGAAGTGATATCACCTGCCTCGCTCCGGCGAGCGATGAAAGGTTGGATATCCGATATGTACGATCTCTATGAAAATGACTGACAAATTTCCGGTGTACTCAATTTTGAGACAACGATGAATTAATTTTGCATCGTAACCTTTAAATTTTACTGACATGGCTATATTCAAAGTCACAACCAAGCGTCTCCAGCTCAACGCCGGAAAGCGCCTCGAGCCCGGAATGACGGCCGAAATTTCCTACAACGGTAGCACCTTGCCTTACACCTCGCAGGTGAAAGCCGAGATACAGCGCCAGTTCAAGATGAAGTACAATGTTGACTTTCCGCTTGGCTACATCAACGGCAACGAACTCAAAATCGAGAAAATCTGACTCCTTGGCACCAACGAAGCCGCATCCCCCCGATGCGGCCTTGTTGTTTTGATATAGTAAAGTTTGTTTTTATCTTTCAGCCGTGGCTGTGGAGCGTAGTTTTAAATACGACAAAACCCGCCGGGGGGCGGGTTTTTCGGGGAGGTACCTAGCGGAATCGAACCGCTGTACATGGTTTTGCAGACCATTGCCTAACCACTCGGACCAAGGTACCATGGTGGGAATTGCGAATGCAAAGTTATTCTTTTTTTTTGATATGTGCAACTATTTCGCGGTGTTTTTTTATCGTGCGAGCGAAAGGTTGAGCGAGAGGCCGTAGGAGGTGTTGGTGGTGGGGTAGGAGGATGTGGTGATGATGGGATTGTTTATCTGGTGCTCGAAATAGGCGGCAAGGGTCACGCGGCGGCTCAGCACGTAGTTGGCTGTGAAGTTGATACGCCACGAGTCGGTGCCGCTGGTGGGCTGGGCATAGTTTGTCTCGATGCGGCGGATGAGGGCGGTGTTGTGGTTGTAGGTGACGTCGGCGTTGAGGGTGAGGTCGTTGCTCACGCCTGTCTGTGTGCCTTTCATTTTCAGCACGGTGTTGAATCCCACGATTTTGTAGCCGGCGCCCACGGTGAGGCCGCTGCTGGTGGCTTCCACCACCTGGCCGGCGGCGGTGTTGAGGGTGAGGGTGCGCTGGTCTTTGTACTCGACGTTGATGCGCAGGTCGTTCTTGAGGGTGGCGTTGACGCCGAGCAGGGGTGCGAAACGCTCGGTGATGGCCACCGAAGATATGTTGAAGGGCGACGACGGGATGGGGCGGCCGGTGAGCTCGTCGAGGGTGAAGCCGAGGCGCTGGCCGTCGAGGCTCACCCAGTTCAGGAACGACGAGTAGGAGCCCACGCTGTAGGTGCACTGATAGGCGTGGGTGACGGTGAATGTCTTGAAGATGTCGCGCATGCGGCCCAGGTTGATGAAGCCGTCGTAGGTCACTCGCCAGTTGGGGAGCACGGCGGCGAAGGATGGGAACGGGTCGAGGTAGATGCCGGATGCCTTGCGGCCGGAGTAGGCAGCGATGAAGGCGGGGATGAGCACGTCGCCGGAGGTGGCGCTCACGGCTCCCACTTCGGGTGAGAATTCTGCGCCGGCCTGGGCTGTGCCGCTGATGAAGCCGGCATCGGGATAGACAGCGCCGGCATACTGGGCCTCGACGCGGTCGCGCACCACGGGGATGTAGTCGAGGAAGCGGTCGAAGGCCGCGCTTGCGTAGCCGTCCGAAGCGCGCGAGCCCGCGAGGGCCGTGGACAGGGCCATGTGGGTCTTGGTGTAGGAGCCGCTGTAGGTGGTGGGCATTCCGGCATACATGAATTGCTTCTGCTGCGTGCGGTTGTCGGTGCGGTTCATCGTGAGCTGTATCTTGAAGCCCTTGAACGGCTCGATGGTGGCTTCGATGTTGAGCTCCTGGGCGTTGCTCCACATGGCGGGAGATGTCTGGCCGTCGTCGGTGATGAGCCAGTTGCGCTCCAGGGCCTTGTCTACGAAGTCTTCGCCGGCGAAGCCGAATGCGAATCCCAGGCCGGGGGCCATGGGGCCGTAGTTGTAGGTCTGGCCGAAGATGTCGCCGATATCTGGCAGGAACAGCGGCAGCGACAGCTGGCGCGTGTTGCGGTAGCGCACGCTCAGGTTGCGCGGCGACATGGCCAGGCGCAGGGCATACTCGCCCACGTTGCGCCACAGCGATTTTTCATCCTTGAGCATCTCGGTGATGGTGAACTTCACGTTTGTGCCGTCGCCGCGGGTGAGCACCTCCACGTTGTTCTGGTCTACGATGCGTGTCTTGACGGCAAATGGCTTGCCGTCGGGCAACGCGCCAGTGATGCGCACTTTATTGGTGCGCAGGTTGTGCTTGATCACGATGGAGGTGTCGGGCTTGAGCGTGTAGGTGCGCTCGAATTTCTTGGCCTTGCGCTGGCGCTGTGTGGCCGGGCGCTTGTTGGCGAAGCGGGTGTTTACGTCCTTGAGCAGCGCCACCTTGTTGTAGATGGTCTCGAAGTTGAGGCGGCCGTCGGTGGTCCACGACGACTGGCTGGCGATGGTGTTGCCCAGGCTGATGCCGTCGATTTCGGCGCCGCGGTCCCAGCGGTAGGTGGCGTTGTAGGAGAGGGAGCCCGTGAGCATGTCGAGGAAAGGAATGCGGGAGAAGGGCGCCTTGTACTGGCCGTTGAATGTCTGGTTGTAGCTCCAGGGGGTGCCCATGGAGAGGATGGACTGCCACACGGTGTCGCGCCACTCGCGGTACTGGTCGGGGAAGAGCTTGCGGTTGACGGCGCCCACGGTTTCCTCGATTCGCGCGGAGGTGTTGCTGTTGAACGACAGCGACAGCGACTTGGTGATGTTCCACTGGAGGTTGAGCGAGCGGTCCCACAGGAAGTTCTTGCTCACCGACACCGGCAGCTGGAACATCTGGTCTACCTCCGAGCGGGTCTGCTGCTCGTAGTAGTATCGGCTCATGTTGGTGTTGAAACTGATGCTCGTGGGCAGCCAGTTCAGCTCCCATTCCTTCAGGAAACGCGCGCTCTTGCTTTTGCTCTTGAGGTTGTGGAAGGGTCGGAAGGGCTTGAAATAGGGCGCGTAGGAGTAGGCCAGCGAGCCGCGGTAGTCGTTGGTGTATTCGTATTCAGTGGTGGGGTCTTTCTTCGACTGCTTGCTGTAGTTGAAGTTGAAGGTGAAGTTGGCGGGGTCCCAGGGCATGGGATTCTTGCTCTTGACGCCGAAGTTCAGGCCCGAGATGGAGAAGTTGCGGATGGTGGTGTTTTCCTCGGCATAGGCCATTATGCTGTCGCGCTGCTGGGGCGTGTTGCAGTCGTCGAGCGCGTCGCTCAGCAGCACGTCCTGGTCCAGGGGGTTGTATTTCGGTGTGGTGGTCTCGGTGGTGTAGGAGTAGTAGACCGGGGCGCGCAGCTTCACCTTTTCGGGCAGAAGTCGGCCCAGGTCGGCCTGCACGGCCACGTTGTAGCGGTGATAGTCGTCGAGGCGGCGCTCGTTCAGGCTCTGGTCCACGCTGCCGAAGCCCGAGCTCTCGATGTGGGCGCCCAGGTTGACCGTGGCGATGTCGCTCAGGCCCAGCGTTGCGTTGGCCTTGGCGGCAAAGCCTCCTTGCTCGTTGAAGTCGGTGACCTTCAGCTCATTGACCCAAACGGTGCCGCTCTTTGTGGTTGCAGAGTTGTTGCGCACGCCCACGAGTAGCACCCTTACGTCGCTGAGCGACGGGTTGCCCAGCACGGCCATGCGGTTGCGCTCGTTGTCAGGGTCGCGGCCGGTGTAGAGGGTGGCGAAGCCCACGCCGTCCTGCATGTCGCGCTTGGCGCGGTTGCGCTCCATCTTGAGGTTGACCAGAGCCTGGAGGTTGACGTTCATGAAGTTGTTGCGCGGCCACACGATGTAGCGGTCGCTCTCGGAGTAGGTGTTGTACTGCGCGGCCGGCGTAAGCTCCAGGGGTATCTCGTATTCGTAGAAGTTGTTCTTGACGTCGGTGCCCAGGCGCACGATGAGCGAGAGGTCGCCGGAGTGTAGGTCTGTGGTGTTGTCGATGAGTGCCTCGGCGTGGTTCCACATCTGCAGGCGCTTGTAGTTGCGCAGGTCGAGCTGGGTGTTGCGGTACACGGCGCGTGCGTCGCCGGGGTTGAGGTTCAGCACCTTGAGCGACATCGACTGCTCGTTGAGCTGCACCACCTGGCTCTGGCCGGGATCGGTGATGCGGGTGACGCCGGGAGGCAGCACGTAGTTGACGGGCGTGCGGCGCGAGTTTTCCTCGATGTTCACCACCGAGATGTCGAGCTCGCCCTCGGCCGGGGCATCGCCGCGGGTGTTGAGGTTGAAGTCGTAGGGTCGCCACTCGCCGCGCACGAGCTCGAGCGAGGCGAAGCGCAGGTGTGTCACGGCCTTGAAGCCCGTGAGGAAGATGCGCGCGAAGCGGATTGTGGAGAAGTCGCTGATGGTGCCCACCTTGCGCTCGTAGTCGGAGAGGGGAATCTTGAACTGGAACCACTCCACGCGCAGGTCGTTGCCGTCGACGGTGCGCTGCAGCGACTCCTGGCGGTCGGTGATATAGTTCTTGCCCACCACGAGGTCTTCCGGGCGGATAGACACTTTGTACTGGAAGTAGCGCTCGTATTCGTTGAGGGTGTTGTCCTGGTTGATGTCCTCCACGTCGGGTCCGCTCTTCGACGACTGATACAGCGGGTCGGTGGACTCGTCGGGGTTGAGCGAGTTGCCCTCCACGCCGTTGTAGCGCTTGTAGCGGTCGAGCACGCCCACGCGCTGCTCGTCGTAGTCGTAGCCCAGATAGAAATGGTAGTTGTCGCCGGCGGGGTCGTTCAGCGGCGAGAACGCGTCGGCCTGCATCTGTTCCTGCGCCGCCGGCGAGACGCGGCTGCGCAGCCCGGCCAGATAGGAGGCGTAGCTCTCGTGGTCGTACTCCATTTCGTTGGGCAGCCCGTCGAGGCCCACGTCCTGCACCTTGCGTGCGCCGTTGGCGTTGTCGAAGCTGTAGGTGAGCGAGTTCTGGCGCGACACGCGGCCCCACACCGTGTTTTCGAGATATTGGTCGTTGCCGTCGTAGGGTATGCCGTTCTCGTAGCTCTTGAGGCCGTCCTTGAGGATGTCTTCGCTGATTTCGCCGAAATTGAGATAGAGGTCGCCGCCCTCGGTGTTGGGGTTATCCGGGTCGAGGAAGGGGTTGAGCAGCCAGAACTGCACGTATTCGATGTTGCTCTGCTCGAAGTTGGTGTTGTCCATGCGCCTCATGATGCCTCCCCATCGGCTCTCGGGGTTGAGCAGCGCGCCTTCATCGTCGATCGAGGTGTTGTCCAGGTTGTAGGGGCCTCGCTCAGTGGGGTAGTAGGAGAGGTTGAGTGTCTGGATGGTGGCCGATTCGCCATAGCTCTGGTCGCGTCCCGGGTAGATTTCGCGGGTGTAGACCTCGCGCACGTAGGGGTTCGACAGCTGCTTGAGGTCGCTCTTGAGATAGCCCGGCGCGAGCGACGAGTTGCGCTGTGTGAAGAGGCGGTCGATATAGTACCAGTTCAGCAGAGCGCGGTTCTTGCCGTAGTCCACGTTGTTGCTCAGGGCGGCCTCCGGGAAGAGCGCGTCGGGCCCCGACTCCCACGGGGTGGATGCCAGCTGCCAGGCGTAGGGCGAACGCAGGTCGATGCCCGATTGCGACGACTCGAAGTCGTCGACATAGCTCGAGCCGCGGTTGCTGCCGCTCTTCTGCGAGTGGGGGATGATGCGGGCATATTCGGCCGTGAGGCTCAGGCGCGACGGCGCCGTGGCGTTGACGGTGGGTATCTTGTTGAGCAGGTTTGTGAGCCACATGAACTCGCCGTTGTAGCTGAGATTGGCGCCTATCATGGTGTTGCTCACGGTTTCGTCGCCTATGTTAACCTTCTCCGTGAGGGCCTTTTCCGAGAAATGAAGCAGGGTGGCGCCCACGTTGAGCTGCTTGTTGAACTTATACTGCAGGTCGAGGCCCATGAGGGTCTTGCGCTGCGTGGAGAACATCGACTGGTTTTCGAGCGTGACGCTGATGCTCTGGCCCGAGTCGATGATGCTCTGGTTCGTGATGGTGACGATGCCCATGGCGTAGTCCACGGTATAGTCGGCATTCTCCGTGAGGGTGACGCCGCCGGCCGTGACTATCACCGAGCCGCGCGGCACGTTCATGGCGTTGAGGCGTATCTGCGAGCCGGACGATGCCTGATACTCGCCCGTGAGCACGAATTTGTTCTTGTCGGCGAACTGTCGCGCCACTATCAGCGTGCTGTCGTAGAGCTCGTTGTAGACATATTTTTCGGCCAGCACGGGGTCGTCGATCTTGGCCGCGAGGTGGGCGCCGAATGGCTCCACCACGGGGAAAATCACCTTGCCGCTCTGGGCATAGATGGTATAGCCCTCTATGAAGTCGAAGAATCCGTCGGGGTTGCCCTGCTCGTTGGAGTCGATGCGGTCGAGGTTCATCACCTGGAGCAGCGGCTGGTTGTTCAGGCCGGGCACGGGCAGATAGTTGATCTGGGTGCCGGTGGTGTCGCTCAGATACTTGATGTTGAGCTTGAACTTGCTTTTCTGAATCTGATAGCCGCCTATGGAGTAGACGTTTTTCATCATCAGGTCCCACATGGGCATCTGCGGCGTGGTGGTCGTGCCCTTGAGCATCTTGACGTAGAGCGACTGGTCGGTGGTGGTGATGTCGCCGGAAAATTCACCCACCTGATACACACGGCCGTTGTAGCTGTATTCGTAGGCCACGGCCAGGACCTCGTCGGCCGAGATGGCCGACTTGATGGAGATGTAGCCCAGGGTGCTGTTGAGCGTGTACTCCGACGACGACAGCAGCCTCGCGCTCTCGATTTTCTCGTAGTCGCTGCCGCCTTCGATGCCGTAGGCCGCCAGGGGCTCGAGGGCCTGGGTCACGGTGTTGATGTTGCGGGCGCCGGGATAGTCGTTCTTTATCACGCTCAGGAGGTTGTTGCTGGCGTTGGCCGGATTCTGCAGCGAGGGGTCGGGCACCCAGTAGCGGTTGGCCAGGTTGTTTTCCTCGCCCAGGTCCTGGAAGGCCACCAGGTTGCGGCTCTGCTCGTATTTGCCGCCCTTGTTGGTGACCCACACCTCGATGCGCGTGATCTTGATGCCGCTGCTCACATAGGGCAGCTTCGAGGCGAAGCGGTCGTAGTTGTCGCGGAAGAAATGGCCCAGGAAGTAGTGGCGGTTCGCGTCGTACTGGTCGGCGTTGACGGTGAATGCCGTGGTCTGGGCGCCGCCGCGCGAGCTCACCGACTTGCTCTCCGAATTCTGCTGGCTCAGAAGGGCCGTGGCGGTGAGCTTGCCGAACTGCAGCTTGGTCTTGACGCCGAACAGCGCGCTGCTGCCTCGTATGAGCGACGACCCCGTGGTCATCGACACATTGCCGGCTTCGATGCTCTTCACTATGTCGTCTTCCTCGCCTTCATAGGCCAGCTTGATGTTCTTGGAGTCGAAGTCGAAGGTGGCGTCGGTGTTGTATGTCATGTTGAATTTCAGGCGGTTGCCCACCGATGCATTCACCGTGGCCTGCACCTTCTGGTCGAAGTCGAAATAGGTCTTGCGGCGCGACGACAGAGACAGCGCGGGGTTGTCCGTGAAGTTGCTCTTGATGCCCATGGCCACCTGCACGGAGCCCTGCGTGCGCAGCTGCACGCCGCCCGGGCCGAAGATTTTCTCCAGCGGGCCCAGGGCGAAGTTCATGTCGAGGATGTTGAAGGGCTGCTTGTCTTTCTGATCGGCCACGATGGAGTTGCGCTCGCGGTAGTAGTCCTGCATGGAGCGGCGCAGCTGCCAGTTGTCGTACTGGGCTTTGCTGAGCATGAAGGGGGTGGCGATGTCGATGTCGCCCACGCGCGTGCGCACCACATAGCACCCCGTGGCGGGGTCGTACTCGGCCTGGGTCTTGATGTTCGACGGCATGTCCAGGTCGTAGGCCAGCTCGTCGGCCATCAGCTCCTCATAGCTGCGGGGCACGGTGCCGCCCACGGGCAGCGGAAGCGGCACGCTGTCGATGGGTGCCTCCGGTGCCGGATACGACGCAGGGGCAGGGGCGGAAAATGCCGCGGCGCTTCCCGGGTTCTGGGCAAACGCACCATAGCACGCACCGGCCGCGGCCATCACGACCGCCGATAGCGCCAGCGCTATAAATCGCGCACGCGCGCGTAAGGATGTTGTATGGTTGCGTCTGTGTCTGTTCATTACCGGGCTACAGCATAGCCGCCTACATCATGGACAGAGCCTTGCGGATGGCGGCCTCCACGCGGATGGCGGGGTCGGCCTCGAAAAGCTTCTGCAAGGCTTTCTGGCTCTGCTGGCGCGTATAGCCCAGGATGGTGAGGGCAGTGAGGGCCTCGTCGAAAGCCTCGTTGTTCTTGGCGGCTGGTTGCTGAGTTAATAACGTATCGTCGGGCACATTTATTTTGTCGCGCAGGTCAACTATTATTCTTTCCGCCGTTTTTGTGCCTATTCCCTTCACATTTTTGAGACGGCGGGCGTCGCCGGCCGATATCACCGTGGCCAGCTCGGCCGCCGGAATGGCCGAGAGAATGGTCCGTGCCGAGCCGGCACCCACGCCGCTCACGCCAATGAGGGCGCGGAACACCGAGCGCTCGGCCTCGTCGATAAAGCCGAAGAGCACCCAGGCGTCGTCGCGGATGGATTCGTGCACCAGCAGGCGCGCATCCTTCATGTTTTCAAGGGCGGAATAGGTGGGCAGCGTGATGTTGAGCAGGTAGGCCACGCCGCCGGCGGTTTCGACGGTCACGTCGGTGGGGGTGAGGGCGGCGATGGTGCCGCGGATGTATTCTATCATGGTGCGGAATTGAGGAGGGGCAGATAATAAAAAAGTCGGTCGCCCTCATCGGGGCAACCGGCTAATGAGTCGTTTCTGAGTCGAGTCGCCTGATTATTCAGCAACAGCTTCAGCAACCTCAGCTACTACTACAGTGTCAGCAGCAGCGCTGTCGGCAGCGAGAGTGTCAACTGCTACAGCTTCTACAACTTCAACTGCGCTGTCGCAGCAAGCGCTGTCGCAAGCGTTGTCGGCCTTTTCGGCGTTACCGCAGGAGAACATCGTAGCGCTGAAAGCGACTGCGAGGAAAAGAACTAACTTTTTCATTTCTTTTTGATGATTAGAGTAAAACAATATTGTTATGCTTCAAAAACGATGCAAAGTTATAGGATTTTTTATTTTCAGCAAAATTATTTAGCACTTTTTTTCTGCTGTAAAGCATAAAATTTTAGCGTTAAAAAATGTTACTATTTAGAATTGCTTGATTATCACGCGGTTGCAAATCTATTGCTGTCGCTGAAAAATCCCGAAAAACACGCTCAGACCTCGGCCGTGGCTATCTTATTGGCCATCACCACGGCCTTTGAGATGTGGTCGCAGATGTGATCGGCGCCCACAAGCTTGTCTATGCCGGCGTGGACGAGCGTCTCGCGCACGCCCGGACGCACGCCGGAGAGCACCACGTGGATGCCCTCGCTCTGCGACGAGCGTATGAGTATCTCGAGGTTGTGGAGGGCCGTGGCGTCGATGAAGGCCACCTTGCGCATGCGCAGGATGCGCACCTTGGGCTTGCTGCCCAGGGTCGATCGCATCATCTCGTCGAATTTCGTGGCTATGCCGAAGAAGAACGGGCCGTCGATCTCGTAGACGCTCACTCCCTTGGCCACGTCCAGCACCTCGTGCTGCGACAGGTCGGTGCCCTCGGCCACGTCGAGCTGCTCGGAGTAGACCTTGATCTCGGTGTTTTCCATCACGCGGCGCAGGAACAGCACCACAGCCAGCAGCAGGCCTATCTCGATGGCAATCGTGAGGTCAAACACCACCGTGAGCAGGAAAGTTACCGCCAGCACGGAGATGTCGCTCTTGGGAGCGTGGAAGATACCCACCACGGTGCGCCAGCCGCTCATGTTGTAGGCCACCACCATAAGCACGGCTGCCAGGCAGGCCATGGGGATGTAGTTGATCAGCGGCATGGCGAAAAGGAAAATCAGCAGCAGCACGATGGCGTGGACAATACCGGCCACGGGGGTGCGTCCGCCGTTGGAGATATTCGTCATGGTGCGGGCTATGGCGCCGGTCACGGGTATGCCGCCGAAGAAGGGCACGGCTATGTTGGCGATACCCTGGCCTATGAGCTCGGT